>CAJFPU010000013.1 GCA_904418825.1 uncultured Romboutsia sp.
GTAATAAACTTAGTAGTTTTTTATTTCAATGGTGGAGACGAATCACAAGAATAATACCCACGATTATTATGTAATAAATTGTAGTAAAATAATTAATATGTCAATTATAGTTTTTCATATATGATTATTTATTATTTAAATATCTGTTTTTTCACAAAATTTCATAAAACATTCTATAGGTTTAGAAATATACTTATCTTTGTGTATAGCACTATATAAAGATCTATTAATCTTATGATCTTTTATCCTATATACATTTATTGATTTTGAATTTTCTTCAGATAAAACAGACATATAAGGTACACAACTTACTCCTATATTTAATTTAACATAATTTAAAATAGCCTCTAAATTACTTAATTCTATATATGAATTAAATTTAATATCTTTATTTTCTAAAAAACCTTCAAATCGTTGTCTTGTTCCACTGCCATCTTCCCTTATAATAAATTTATTATTTTTTAAATCCTCTATGTCTAAGTATTTTTTTCCATTCCATTCATGATTTATTGAACTTATAAATACAAGCTCATCTGTCCATATATCTTTTAATATTATTTCTTTTGAATTTACTGTGCCTTCTATAAATGCAATGTCTACTTTATTATTTAATATAAGTTCTTCTATATTCTGCTTGTTATCTATAATCATAGATATTTCAATATCTTTTTCTTTTTGATTAAATTTATGTATTATATAAGGCATTATATATGTACCTATAGTTGTACTTGCACCAATAACTAATTTTCCTTTATTAGACTTAGATGAACGTATTACATTTATTCCTTCTTCATAAATATTTAATATTCTCCTTGTATATTCATAAAAAATTTGACCTTCATGTGTCAAATACAGTTTCTTACCTATTCTATCAAACAATTTTGCATCAACTTCTGACTCAATTTCAGATATACATTGACTTATTGATGGTTGGCTAATATACATATCCTTTGCTACTTGACTCATATTTAAACACTTAGCTGTTCTATAAAAAATCTCTAATTTTCTAATATTCATAAGTATATCACTCCTCATATATATATTACTATATTCAACAAAAAGAGGTGAAATAAAACCTCACCTCTTTCTTAATATCAATATTTTTATATATTATATTACCTTCTTTTATTGTTTCAATACTTTTATTTCTTAAAGTAATATATATTTTATGCTAATTTTTCATTTTGATCTTTGACTTTTTTTATTGATGTAAGTAATAAAGCATATCCTAAAAGTACACATACTAACATTACTATCCATCCTGCATTAAATCCAAAATTATCTACTATCATACCAAATAATGTTGAACCAAATGCAAATCCTAATGCAAATAGAAGACTTATAATACCTAATATTACACTAGACTCTTTTTTACCAAATACATCTGTAGCCATAAATGCTGGTGCTGACATATATGAATAAACATTTAAACCATATGCTACAGAGAATAAAAATGCTAAACTATGAATTTTACTTGACATCATTAATCCTATTATAGCTATAATTGAAAGTACTAATGATATAGACATTGTTTTTAACGTACCTATTTTATCAAATAAAGCTCCTCCAGTTACATTTCCTATTAGGCAGAATAGTGCAAATACTGAACCTAATGTCCCAACTAGTGTTGCACTCATTCCAAGCTCTCCTGTAAAATATGTTGCATATTGAGTACTTAATGCTGATATAGCAATTGCTATTATTGCATATCCTATTGAAAATATCCAAAAATATTTATTCTTAGTTGTTGCTTTTGCTCCTAAACCTTCAAATCCTTTATCCACTTCATTTAATTCATTTATATTTTCATCAGCTACTTCCACTTCATTATCTTTAGGCATTCTTATGAATAATAAAATTGCTGGTAAACTACATAATAATGATATTAATCCAAATACTATATAACTATAACTAGCACCATTTGATGCTAACATTTGTGATGTAATTTGTTGTAAAAATACATTTCCTATAGAACCACCAGAGAATGCTATACCTAAAGCTTTACCTCTACCTTTTTTAGGGAACCAGTTGTTTATCACATATGGAACTCCTAGTCCAGAGAATAAAACACATCCTACTTGAGATACTGCTGATAATATATAGAATTGAGGTAAAGTCTTAGCAAAACCAAATCCTAAAAATCCTAATGATGATAATAATGTACCTATTATAAATAATATTTTTATATTTATCTTACCAAATAATTTCCCTAAAAATGGAGAAAATGCTGCTGATGCCATAGCCCCAAATGTAAAAATTAAAGAGAACGCTGCTAGCGAAAATCCAAAATCATTAATTACATATGGTATAAATAATGGTTGAATATTTTGTGCAACTCCAAATGGTATGGCTTGCATGAACATACATATAAATACTATTAAATATTTTTTCTTATTATTGCTATTACTTTGTAATGCTTCATCTTTCATAATACTCTCACGTTCCTTTTCTAAAATAAATTTTGCAATTTTATTATAAATATTTTTATTCAGTTTGTTAAATACGTAAATTTTATATCACATATAATTAAATACTTATAAGTTATATATAGGTAAATACTTATATATATTATAAAGAAACAATAATAATTTTCTAAAAAATATAAAAGATATATTGCCCGGACTTATAGTTTCTGTATTAGTAGCATATATAAGTATGCTTATTGCAAAATTTGTTCCAAAACTTGGTGCGGCATCTATCGCTATATTCTTAGGTATGTTTGTAGGTAATGTATTTTTAAATCATGATATATTCCAAAAGGGATATAAATTTTCAGAAACTGACTTGCTGTCGTACTCAATAGTATTATTAGGTGCAACATTAAGTATATCTACTATATCTGAAATTGGATTTTCTGGAGTAATATTTATAGTATTACAAATGACAATTACAATAATAGGAGCTTTATATATTGGAAAAAAATTAGGTTTTTCAGATAACTTCAGATACATGATGGCAAGTGGTAATGCAGTATGTGGTTCTTCTGCAATAGCAGCAACATCACCTGTAATCGGGGCTGATGATAAGGAAAAAGGAATATCAATAACTATTGTCAATGTAACTGGTATAGCCCTTATGTTCTTATTACCTATGATATCTCAATTCTTATATAATAATGAAATTACTCAAACATCTGCCATGATCGGAGGTATATTACAATCTGTAGGACAAGTTGTCGCTAGTGGTGCGATGGTAAATGAACATGTAAAAGATTTATCTACTATATTTAAAATTGTACGTATTATATTTTTAGTTGTTGTGGTCTTTGTGTTAGGTCATTTGAAACATAAATCAAACAAAGAAATTATAAAAGAAGAAGTACAAGATATAGAAAAAGGAAAAATAAAAGTTCCATGGTATGTAATAGGATTCTTTATAACTTGTGCCTTATTCTCTCTAAATATAATAAGCAATGATGTTTCAATTCTTTGCAAAGAAATAAGCAATAAATTTGAAATAATCGCTTTAGCCGCTATCGGATTAAGAGTTAATGTAAAAGATTTAATTAAACAAGGAAAATCAGTATCTCTATATGGATTATTTATAGGACTATTACAAATAGTTTCTGCAATAACTTTGATTGGAATATTACTATAAGTAAAATTTAGCTTGTTGTGGTAGTTAAAAATAGCTAGCACAACAGATTAACTAAAGAGTTTTATAAGATTATTAAATTTTTCTAAATATAAAAGTAAAGAAGGTATTTATTATGGAAAACACAAAACAAAAAAGTACATTTTTTTATGGTTGGTTGATAGTTATAGGTTGTATGCTTATTCAAGCTGTACCATATTCATTAGCAGCTAATATTCAACCTGCATTTACAAATTATGTAACTTCAGGAGAAGGCTTTACTTATACTCAATTTTCACTAATATTCACAATTGGTACTATAGTATCTGCTATATGTTCTCCTTTTATAGGAAAATTATATTCTCATCCTAAAGCAAATATAAAATTACTATATGTATTAGGTGTAGTTTTAGTAGGAGTTGGATTTGCAGCTATGTCTTTAGCTGGAGGAAATATATTCACTTATTATGCACTATCTATATTAGTTCAAATAGGATCTGCTATAATCTCAGCTATAGGTGTTCCTACACTTATAAATAGTTGGTTTACAGAAAATAAAGGTATTGCAATGGGACTTGCTTTTTCTGGTGGAGGACTTGGTAATATGATTCTTCAACAGTTTGCAGGTAAATGGCTATCTAATCCAGCAATTGGATATAAAGGTGCTTATCTAAGATTCGGATTATTAGCTATAATAGTATCATTACCAATAGCACTATTTATAATGAGATTGCCAAAATCAAAATCTGAATTAGAAATGAATAAATCAAAGAAATCTAAAAAGACTTCATCACAAAGTTCTGATTGGGGATATACTTTTGCAGAAGTTAGTAAAATTAAATACTTCTGGATTTTCTCAATATCATTTGTATTTGTGGGATTATATGTTGGTGGAATGGCACTACAATTTATACCATACTTACAAACATTAGAACAAAATCATGTATTCACTCTAGGATCAGCTTTAGTTGCTTCCCTATTCGGATTAGCCTCAATATTCGGAAACCTTTGCGGTGGTGTTCTATTTGATAAACTTGGTATAATAAAATCTCTTTTACTAGCAAGTCTTTTAGTTATAACTTGTGGTTTATCTTTAATTTTTGTAGGTCAAATAAATGCACTTGGATTTGTATTTGCAATTTGTTTAGGTATATCTATGTTCTCATATATAATAGGTCCTTCTTATATGACTGGTGCTTTATTTGGTAACAAAGAATTTGGTACTATATTAGGTATTGTTCAAATATTCTTTGCTGTTGGATTTGGTTCAGGTTCTACAATATTTGGATTAATAGTTGATAAGTCTGGATTTACAAATGCATGGATATCTACAATAATTTATGCTGTAATAGCTTATGCAGGATTATTATACTCTACTAGTTCAATTATAAAAATGAATAAGGATAATAATGTAATTGAAACTAAAAAAATATCATAAACTTTTAAATTATAATTTTCAATGCAAGTACAACAGTTTATATTTATGTTGTATCAAAGACCTCGGCAAGGTTTTATATCCAAGACACTGCGATGTCTATTATTTATTATACTTACAATTACATCAATATCATATTGAGTTATTATGGCAAAGTTAACTTTTTTATAATAAAATTCTCTTAGTAAACCATTTTAATTTACATTAGTGCCTCTTTACTAAAATGCATAATTAAGTCTAATTGAAATATCAAGACCTCGCCTGTCAATTGTACCGACAGGCTTATCTAAAATTTTTATACTTAAATCTGTACCCATTGGTTTCTAAAATGAATAACCTACTATTTTAGTATGATACTTAAATTTACTTACAATAACTGATTTTAAACCAATCTATCTCATGAATCATTGAACTATTTTAATACTTTATCAGTTTTTATAAAGAATTTGACGTATTTTAAATTCATCATAGATACTTTTTTGAATTATAAAAAAACATATTGACTATTATATCAATATGTTTTTCGTGGATTTCAATGGTGGAGACGAAAAAAATATGGATTATCTTTTATATCTTTTGAAAATATATTTCTAATAACTTCTGAAGTATCATTTTGTTCATGCTCATTTTTAATTATATAAGACTTTTCATATATATTCTTTAGAATCTCCGTTGATATTGTATTCAAATATTTTAATATTTCAACATTTTCACTACTTATAATTTCATTGCTACTATAATTTCTAGATTTAAATAACATATCTAATATTTCTATTTTTTCATTACCTATCTCTATAACAATTTTCTCCATTATCTATCCTCCTTACATAAGAGTTTCATCACATTAAAAGAAACTATACCTTATAAGGTATAGTTTCTTTTATATTATGATTTAAAATCCATATTTATTCTCTCTTTGCTTAAATGCTTCTCTTCCACCCTCTAAAATTTCACAAACATGTTCTTTTATACCTTTACTTTGTAAAACTCCACTTTCTTCTTTATTAGTAAAACTATATTCTAAAGGCCCTGTTACATACTCAAATTTATACTTTTTATTTTCTTTTGAGTGTACTTTTCCTGATTGATTTGCAACTATTACTTCATCTGAATCAGACAATACACTAAGATTGGCATTATGAGTTACCATAATTATCTGTCTCTCACTCTTCTTCTCAACAATAAACTCTTTTAATTCACTTGTTATAGTCCTATTATCAAGATTATCCTCTGGTTGATCTATTAAAATAGGATACTTTTCATTACTTAGATGAACCAATATTTTTAGTAAAATCAGTCCTTGTTTTCCAGGTGACATAATTTCAAATTCATCATCATTTTCTGTAATAGAAAGATTGTAGTCTAGATAATTATCTAATAAACTATAAATTAAATCCATTGTACCCTTATTTTTTTTATATCCAAATTTACTACTATTATTTAAACTTTCTTTTATTAAAGATATAACAAAATCTTTGTAATTATTTAAATCTATACTTGTATTTAAAATTTCCTTTGTTTCTTTATTTGATTTAATAAGAATATCTTCTATTTCTGATTTTATATCTTCGTCCTTAATTTTTAATGTATAATTCAATACCAAAGACTTATCTTCTGATATAAATTTATAATCGTCATTTTCTAACTTCTCTAATATTTTTCTATAACTTTCTTCTCTTATATCAATACATTCCAAGATTTTATTTATCTTATTGTTATACTCATCTTGCATTATTTTTATTTCTATATCTAAATTTTCTATTTTAGACTTTTTCTCTTTTTCTTGTTTAATATTTTTATTTAATCTTTCTATTTCAACTTGATTTTTTATTTTTAACTCATATCGTTTTATCTCATTTAATAATTCTTTATTTTTTGCCTCTTTAATTTCTTTATTTTTTACAAAACTACTATATCTTTTATTTAAGCTATCTATTTTTTCATCTAATGTCAATATAATTTCATTAACATCATTTAGCGTGCTTTCAAATACTTCATCATATTTATCTTTTAACCTAGACTTTGTCATATTAACTTTATTAGCAATATCATTTTTTAGGTTACTCTTAGTAAATTCAAAATATTTTGTATATGATTCAATTTCTGGTAATATAATATTATTTATTTCATCAATAGACAATTTATTTTCATCTATGGTTTTATTAATCGTTTCATATTTTTGTAAATCCTCTTCTGATAATTTAGATTCCTCTAATAACCTACTTACATCCTCTTCTAATTTACTTATTTCTTTTATAATGCCCTCTAAATCTCCTATATCTAATATTTTAGATTTTACCTTGTTCATTTCATCTACAATATTTTTTAATTCTAAAACAAGCTTTTTTATATCTGCATCTATACTATTTAACTTTTTATCAAATGTACTATATTCTTCTTCTATATCTTTATTTTCTTTTAGAATGCCTATAACTATATTTTTTATTTCTTGATTTTCACCTTCTGCTAATCTATTAACATATAGCTGACTTATATATTTTACTTTTCTTGATAATGTTTTATTTTTATCACTTAATTTTGATACCTTTCCATCTTTCCAATGAACTTCAAAATCATAGTTATATTTTTCTGATAATTTTTCATATCTTTCAAATTTTTCTGTTTCTCCATTTACAGTCCTTGCTATATGACTTAATAGCAAGGATTTTCCAGAAGATTTTCCTCCTATTATAGTGTTCAAATCTTCATTAAATAGAATATCATCTTCAATGAAAATATCATCATCAGAATTATTTTTAAATTTAACCTTATCAATTATCATATAGTCTGATTTATTTCTAGGGTTTAATTCTTGAACTTTAACTCTATTTTTAGGTTCAAATATAATTTGCTTTAACCCATCAAAGTTTGGCATACCTTTTATCCATGTATATTTATATGTATCTCCATTCGATGGATGGCATATATTTTCATTTTTATGAGCATCCGAACCCCATACACATGGTTTTAAATTACCAAATAATTTTTCAATTTCTTCCTTTGGTGTTGACTTATGTTTCCCCAGTAAAAAATTTATATCTTTTTCGTTAGATGTAATGCATATATCCGCAAATCCTAATAACTGATGTTTAACATTTGTTGCTCTGCCTTCTTCCCAATTTATCTCCCCTAAAGATCCATGCCCACTATATGCCATAGCTATTAACATACAGTTTGATGCTAAGTAAGAATCATTTCTTAATGTAGCTTGGAATTTTTGGAATGCATCTTTAACACTCTGAGTCGTTACACTTATAACACTTAAAGCACTACTTATATACCTTTCTTTATCCACGTCACTTATTTCAGAAATATTTAAGTTATGATTATATTCTGAGCTATTCTCTTTAGAAAAGCCTACTTTGATTAGTGTATCTTTAGTACAACTTAATTCAATTGTATTTTTATAATTAATATTAAGTTTACTTAAAAAGTCACTTTCTATTAATTCAGGCGTTATTTTTTGATTAAAAAATATGTGCATATTTACAGAATGTTCTTCCATTGTGAAATTATCTATTCTTAATTCAATTCCTGGAAGAATATATAGTTTTTTATCTTCACCTATATTTAAGTAATATGAATTATATGTTTCATCTTTTTCACAATTTTTGATTAGCTCCTTATATCCATCTATAGTAAAATAATCATTAATAATAACAACATCAGTACTATGTTTTATTGCATTTACTTTTAAGGCATCTATATAATCATCAAAACTGTTGAATTGATTTTGATATGAAATTGGAGTGTGTAAATGGCAATCCCATTTTAGCCACTGAGATCCTTTTTTTATTTTATCATTATACATTTTAATCCCCCTATCTTACTTTATAGAGATATTTTACCATATTTTTCATTTTTTAATATACTTTTAATCATGAGTTGTTCTCTTAGTATTGTAATATTTAAATCATGAGTTACTTCATTGTCAATAAAAGAAAAGACCACATTGAATACAACTTCAACATGGTCTTTATATACGATTACTTCCTTTATATAGTCTCCTATAAACTTCTTACATTCTGGTATATTTCTCTCTAGTACAAAATCTTTAAATCTTGAAAACATACCTCTTATTTGTTCTTCTGTTATAGCTACACTATCTACAGATTTATTTTCTGTCTTTAATTCATTCATTTTTAAATCCAAATTTAGCTTCACTTGTTCCAGCTCATCAAGCTTATCTTTTAACATGTTATTTACTATACCATTCATTATAGCATTTAGTATATTATTTATCTCTTTATTTACTTTCTCTAACTTTTGTTCTAAATTTTTAAGTAACTCTGCATTACTTTCATTCTTATCATTCATTTTCTCATTCAATGCCTTACTTAAAACTGGTATAGCTTCATCATTTAATATGTTATTTTCAAGTTCCTGTAATATAAACTCTTCTAAATAGTCTCTTTTTATCTCTCTATTACTACATTCCCTCTTTTGTTTTCTACATCCACATCTATATGAAATATAATCATTTCCATAAGAGTCCTTTCTTTTATTACCTTGCATTGCATGTCCACATTCCCCACATCTAATTAGTCCTGTTAATAGATATGTTGTAGTTGCTTTATGTGCACCTGGAGTTTTCTTTCTTTTTTGAATCATCTCTTGTGCTTGTGCAAATATCTCTTTATTAATTATAGCTGGCATACCACCTTCTACCTTTATTATTTCATCATCACTCTTTTGCTTATGACCATTTCTTTTTCCATCTACACCTTTTCTCTGGGTCTTGTTAAATACATATACTCCTGTATACTTCTCATTATTCAATATTCCATGTAAACTATTCTTGCCGAACTTATTACCTCTTTTAGTCTTATATCCTAGATTATTTAATTCATCTATTATCTTACTATATGAATATCCTTGTACATATCTATCAAATATAATTTTTACTGCTTGAGCTTCTTCTTCATTAACTATATAGGTTTTATCATGTGCTACATCATAACCTAATGGTGCATCCCCTCCATTATGAAGTGCTTTAAGTGCATTTTCTTTTTGACCTTTAGCAACTTCTCTCGCTAAGTTTGCACTATAATATTGAGCCATTCCCTCTATAACCGATTCTAATATTAAAGATTCAGGTGAGTTATCTAAGTTCTCTAATACACTTACAACTCTTATTCCTTTTACTTTTAATTTCTGTTTATACATAGCTGAATCATACTTATCTCTAGAAAATCTATCTAGCTTATGAACTATTACCATAGATATTCCTGTTGTATCTGCTTCACAGAATTTAATCATATTTTGAAACTCCGGTCTTTTATCTGATGTTGCTGATTTTGCTCTATCTATGAACTGATTAACTATCTTTATATTATTCTTATCTGCATATTCATTGATTGCTCTTAATTGAGCATCTATTGACTCATCCCTTTGATTGTCTGAACTAAATCTTGCATATACTACTGCTTTCTTCGCTGCCATACTAGCTCCTCCAAAGTTTAAATATACTAATTTTAATCTATATTAGAGGCTACACACTAACACTAAGTGTGTAACCATATTTTAATCTATCTATCTTCTTTTACAAGTATAGAAAGTATATCTACTAAGCTTCTACTTATATTAACTGTGTGTCTCTTTTCATAGTCAGTTCTTTCAACTACCTTATAGTCTTTAGAATATAAATCTTTTCTTCCTATGCTGATTTTATAAGTTTCTGTCATATTTATATCCTCCATTTATCATAGAATATAATCAAGAGTACATAAGCACTCTTGATTATAAGTTATATTTGAAAGTTCTCAATTATACTTCTTTCTATCTGAAGCATTCTTGGTCTTATTGTTGTATATCCTGTTGAATCACTAGCATCTTTTGTATGAATAGTTTTTTTAGGAGAATCATTGTTAGAATCAACTTTCACAATTCCACTATCTCTTAACTGTTTCACTAGTTGTCTTTGACTTATTCCCAAATGTATACCTCTTTTTTTATTTTCAAATTCTATAAAAGAATATACTTTATCTGTGTAAAAGTAATAATATTCCTTATCCTTATATCCACATATATATTCTAATTTATCTTCTATAACTTGGTTCTGGTCATTTAATGTTGCTATTCTTATTGACTTTGAATTTATTGATTCCTTTAATGTATTTAAAAATATATCTATAGGTGAGTTTCTCGATATTAATTTTATCTGCTCTTCTATTAATCTTTCTACAACTTTAATCGCTCTATCCATGTACTCATCATCTTCATACTTATCTATAACACCTTTATCTCTAATATAATTTAACATACAACTAAAACCTACTAATATCCATGCACTAGACTCAATAGTTCTTCCATGTATATCATCTTTATATTGTTCTCTAATTTCATCCCTGTAAGATTTAAAGTTATATAATAATATATTAGATAATTCATCAATATTTTCCATACCACATAATAGCCATTCTATGTATCCTCTCATTGCTTCGCCAAGCAAATGACTGTTGTTTTGTAATTCAGTTAATATGTTTAAGTCTACTGAGTTTCTATTCAATTCTATTGATAATAATCTAGCATTAGACGATTCTCCACATACGAGATCTTCTCCTGTTATTAATATCATTCCTCTAGGCCTCTTAGCATCCTTTATATCTAACTTATTACTTGAGCGTCCTTTCCCTACTCTATCTCCATACATTCTTATAATAGATTCTGCTTTTGAGTCTTGAATTTTTTTATCCCTATATTCTTGTTTAGGTGCAAAGTCATCACATAAGTATAGGCTATCCTTTAACTTATTAGCTTTTAATTCAATAGCTGTAATCGTATCATTAAATGTAGCTGGAATCTTTTTATTAAAATCACCAAAATGACTTAATACAACTTTTGATACTGCTGTTTTTCTTGATCCTGTTTTTCCATATGTCCATACTATATTTTCTGGTGGTTTAGTTTTTCTACTGATAATTTCAATAAGTGGAGATAAGTAAACTAATGAAGAGAATATAATACCTTTATCATCTTCCATTAAATCTACGAGCTTTAAGCTCATTTCACACGCTTTATTTATATCACTAATTTTATCTGGTAGTACATAGTTATCTATTGATTCATCTAACTCAACTTGAACATTTGAACCTCCTATAACTCCTCCACCATGTAGATATATCCACTTATTGTCTTGATATATCCATCCTGTGTGGTCATATATATACTTAGTTTTTATATTCATACATAAGTGTTGTATCAATTCAATAAAGTCATTAATATATTTTTTATCTATAGAATATTTAAAACCAAAATTATCAGTTACCCATGTAGGTCTATTTATAGTATGTGAATCTAATATTACCTCTGGTAATACCTCTCCGTTAATCCCTAGAGCATTTATACATAAGTACATTTTTCCATCTATAACTCTTTGTTCTATTACATTTACTAAAAAATTGCATATCTTTTTATTAGATGAATTCATAACTGTGTTATTATCTAGAACATTTAATCCTATTTCCTCATATAATTTAATTAATTCTTCTCTGTTTATTGCCATGCTCATTTGTATTCCTCCTATTTATCCCATTTAACATTATTCGGTACTAAAGATATACCTCTATATTTAACACTTGTATCTTTAAGTAAGTTCTCAATTTTCAAGTGTAATCTACTTAATCGTTGTAAGTTTTTTTCGTATGATCCCTCTGTATTCATAAGTATGTAAATAGCCCTTGCGTTATCTTCATACTCTGTACTGCCCAATATAGTTAAACTATATTCTTTTTCATTTAATACACCTTCATCAATCATCCATTCTAATTCACTATGATTTCCTTCTTTACACTCAATAAGTAGAGTTAATTCTACCTTTACACTTTTAAAGTTTGTCATTAATATACCTCCTGTTGTCAAAGCCCGAAAGGCCGTGTTTTTTTCACTTCTTCCTTCTGATACTAAATATAAACTACTTTTTGATTAAAAACTAACCAAACCATTATCCAATTTTTTTGCATTTTTATAAAAAAAATAGCACACTCATTGTGTACTATTTTTATGCTGATTAAGAATTAATATCTTCTATTAATTTAATCATTGAATTCATTATATTATCATCTTCATATTTTTTCATGTCCATCTCTTCTATCTCCAAATCCATTCGTTTTAGAGACATATCAGTATATATATCCATGTTTTTTCTCATATTTTTATTAAATTGAGTTTCTATATCTATACATTTTTCGGCTATTTCTTGTGCTTCTTCTATATAACCAGACTTTTTTAATTTATCTTCTTTCTTTTTATAATCATTAACTATCTTACAATTTTTTATAGCTTCTCTTCTATATGTATCCATATATCCGTCTATTTCTTTAATTTTAAACTCAATATCTTCTTTTAACTTCCTTAAGTTCTTGTATGTAGCATCATATCTTGATTCTCTAGGTAGTATATTATATAGTTTTATGATTTCTTCCATCAACTTATCTGTTGCAATTTGATTACTTAACCTCAAATTTCTTCTATATTCAGTTATTTTAAAAAGTGAATCTGTAATAATTATTATCTTAGAATATATTTCATTATTATTAGGATCATCAGATATAATCAAATCATTTACTATACTATCAATACTTGAATTTTGTAATTGCACAATTTTTTTATTGCTTTTATATTTGTTATTTATACTTTTCCCTAATCTTTCTTTTTCTTCTTCTATTCTTTCCTCAACTTTAAATCTAATAAATCCTATAGCTTCATCTTGTGATTTATATATACTTTCATTAAACTCTTCTGTTATTAGATTCCAATCTTCCCATAGTTTATCTAGACTACCTCTGTATGTATCCTTTATTCTTAAAATACATCTAAAAAATATCGTTGTTATTAACGGTATCTCTGTCTTCTTTCTGTCCGCCCAGTACTCTTTAAATAACTTATTATTTCCTGATTCAAATGAAAATACATACTGTTCCATGACTTTCAATTCATCTTCTGTTAAGATATCCTTAATTCTATTTTTATCATATTTGCTTTTATATTTCTTTTTTCCATCATCATTAGATTTTTTCTTCTTAGTTTCACTTGGTCTTAAATATAATTTTCCAATTATATCATTAATTTCACTTGATCTTTCTGCTAATCTCGTTTCATCATTATCCTCTCCTGTAGATGATAATCTTAATATATCTTCTAATTGAATTTTTATATCAAATTTTAATTGTCCCAATCCATACTTTAACGTATATTTCATATTATAAATTTCTCCTTCATATAAAATTTTTCTGGGCTTCAAGAGCTTAAATAAATTATATATGAATACATTAATAATTTAAATATAACTTAGCATATTATGACATTCTTCGAGATCATAATTTCTATACTAATGCATATCCCTATTCCTATCATAGTACCTATCATAAATCCAATCATAATCAAACCTCCTGTATACTACTTTTTATTCTCCAATACTTTCTTCAATACTGTACTAAAGATTGAAATACCAAAAATTACTCCACTTGTAAACTCTTCTATTGTCATATTCTGCCTCCTAAGCTAAGCCTTTAATTAATTCTTGCTTGAAATCATCATCTAGTACACCAGCCTTTAATCCTACCAGTATTAATGCTACAAACTTATCCATAGTTAAATCTACAGGCCTTGGAATAAGTTTATTAATTCTATCTCGGCAGTCACGATACAGGCATATTCTAACCTCGTATCTTTGTAATGACTTAATATATATTTTCTCTATTGCAAATCTTTCATCTCCATCTTCTACTGTTACACTTCTTATTATCTTGCAATATTTAGTTTCTTTTTCAAATAGTTCCTCTTTACTTTGCTTCGCCATGTTAATTCTTCCTTTCTTTACAAAAATAATGCCTTGCCACATTTAACTGTAGCAAGGCATTATGTATCAATATTTAATTAGTTAATATAATTAATTTCAATATAATTTATAAATTTTCCTATTTTTCCCATTATATTTAATGCTTCAAATGACATATTTTCAGAATCTAATAGTCCTTTCCTATACTTGTAATTATATCAGATATTTCTAACCATCCAACATTTGATAAATTCAATTTAGATGATTGGTCTATCAATTGGCTACCATAGTTTGATAGTGTATCAAATGTTCCTTGAAGTCCACTAAATGTATTTGAATTAGTTATATTACTATAAACGTTTTAATTTCTCTATTAGCTTATTCATTATAGCAAATACTCTATCTAGTGCCTAAATAGTTTTGAAGTTTTATATTCTTCATTATTAGTGTTTTTAGATTTAATATCTACATTATCCTCTTGTTTATCTGTTTCTATACTGATCCTTTATTAGCTAGTTACAAATTTTTATTTCTTAAATCTAATATATCTTTCTCTAAGTAAATTAACTTATGATTAAACCTATCACTCAATAATATATATACTAAGCTACTACATATGACAACAAATAATATTGACGCCATTATCATTTTTGTTTATGTTTTACCAAATATACCTTTAAATTTTACTTTTTCCCTATAATTAATCTTATACTTTATCTTGAATTAATTATTTCTTAGATAACATTCCTAATTGATCTTTGTATGCATCTTTCATTTTTTCAGCTATTTCAGTATTATTAACCTCATTACCTTTCATATTCTCATTTAGTATATATTCTAATACACTTATATATGCCATTCCTAATGCTGTAGTTGTTAATGCCGCTACAGAACCACTTATCGCTCCACCTGCTATAGTTCCAGCTCCTGGTATAAACTTAAGTATATTCGATACCAATGTTTTTCCTAGTAAAGTAGCTGATGTAACCCCTCCTATAGAACTTACAATTGCCGTTAGTAAAGCTTTATCAACTTGTAACCCAAATATTACTGTTATATGAGATATCATAGCAACTTGTGCGGTTGCTAATAATGGAGCATCTGAAAATGGTATTGGTGAAAATCCTATTGCTCCTGATCCTCCTACATATCCTAAAACCCATTTTCTCGACTCTTCAACCTTTTTTTTTATATCTACCTTTTGTACATTAACAAAAGCTTTCTTGACCTCTTTTGGTATTACTTGATATGTAACTTCTACTAATTTATCTAAACCATATGACTTTATAACTATCTCATCCTCTTCTTCTACTAGTTGCTCTGCCAAAACTGGAATTACATTCTTACAGTTTAAATTTAAATCATCAATACTAGATTTTAATTCTCTTGCTTTTTTTCTTGGGAATCCTTGTGTCAATACAACTATTACTGGTATCTTTTCACTTAACTCATTTATCCATTTTATATCAGTTTCTTCACATCTAGCTACTGATGTATTTATACAATACCAACATACATGCATTAACTCACTTTTATCATTTCTTTCTAATGAATTTCTATTACAATTTTCTATTTCATCTAATATCTCTTTTTTTATAGTCTCTTGCACATCTTCTTCTAACTCTAATCCCTTTGTATCGTATAAATTTATTGGTAATCCTTCTTTGCTTATTTTTTTCAAGTGTTGTGTTACAGGTCTACCAATTCCAGTTTCTGCTAATTCTTCTCTAAATATATTATTTATTAATGTACTTTTACCTACTCCTGTTTTACCTACAACAAGTATATTTACCTTAGCCATGTTTTCTAAATCGGATTGAAATTTCTTTATTGTCTCACTTATAAAATCAAAATCTTGCATAAAATATTCCTCCTAATTTATAAACTCCAATGTTTTATATTGTCATAATACAATATAATATTTAATTTTTTTGTCATTTTTTGTAATAAATAATATATTTTTTGTTTAGTTAAGTTAAAGATTTTAAGTCATTTATATTTATTCTTCTATCATGTAATGCCTCAATATATTAAATAATTATTTTATCAAAATAATCTACAGTAATTTAATCATTTATCTTATTCGCTATTAATCCTATTACAAATAGTATAATCAATCCTATTACTATCCACTTTAACAATCCTAAAACTATACCACCTAATGATGTTAATATTGCATATGACACAATAAAACATCCAAACCATAAAAATCCTATTGGGCCACATCCAAAATACGTTATATCTAGCATTGAATTAATCAGAAAAAATATACCTGTCCCCATAAGTATTGCTAATACTGTTAATATCATATCTACTGTCAATCTCCTTCTCTAATTACTTTGAATTTAATCTATTTTTATTAATTAATTGCTTTATCCATCCCTCTGTATATCCTAACTCTCTACACATTTCTTTTATTGTTTTTGTTCTATAATTCTTCACTATATATCGTTCCACATATTCAATAGAATATAGTTTCATTGGAAATGTTATTTGTTGTCCACGATAATACTTATGTAATTTAATGACTATTTCTTCACCCAAAACCTCAACCATATCTGCATATATGCCCTTATAATCACAATTATTATTGTTGTTAGTCATCACTCCACCTCCTTTTCTAGCACTAATTAATAATAACTAGTATTTGAAAAAGTTTCATTCTGATTTTCTCTTGTAAAATCTATGGTATTTTCAAATATGTACTTTAATGTATAAGCCCTTAAAGCCCGTATTTTTCAGTACATATACTTATTTTATTCTTCTTTTTCTGAGTATCTATATTCTATTCCATTAGCTAATGTAAATGCATATTCTGGAGATAAATTCAATATATCTTCTATATCATCACTCATTAATATTTCTTCTATTACTTCTTCTTTTGAAGTATTGTTTAACCACATATCTATTAACATGTCTTTATGTAGTAATCTATCTATATGATGTTCCATGCTTAACATAGTTTCTAATTCATCTTCAGCATACTTCCTTAAATCTCTTTCATTTGTATATATTATATGATTTTCTACTTCTATATAGTTACTTGTAGTTAAATCATCGTAGTACTCACTTGCTTTATCTATAGATATTGTATTTATAGTTAAGTTGTACCAAGCAAAGAATATAGCTTCATCTATGTTTAAATCTTCAAGTTTATTGTATGTATTTACTAGCTCTTGTAGCTTACAATTATCTCTTATTAGGTAATTCTTTATTTCTTCATCTTCTATACATGTAAATATCTTTTCTATTACATCTACAGTTTTATCATCTATATTGTTGTATTTATCTATTAACTCTTTTAATTCATTGAAAAATAACTTATTAATTATTTCAGATTTATTATTTATCATATTACTCTCTCTCCTTTAATCATTAACTAATATTCATTTGAAAACATCATTGTTCTATATTCAACATTATCTATAACATATATTTTTAATTTATCTTTAATTTTATCATTCTGTATATATATCCTAGCTTCATATTCAGGTACTTCTTGCTTATGAACTATCTCAACTACTCCTAATCCTATAGGATTTATTTCAAATAGTTGTAGATAATCTTTTTCTGTAGTTAAGTCATCTATTAAATTCCATAGTAGTATAGCTATTTCAATTGGTAGATTTTCAGCTATCTCTTTTGTCATATACCTATTTTCTTTTTTAAACATGTTACAACTCCTATTTAGTTTTAAATTTATATGTATTATTTTTTTCAAGGGCTTTCCGGGCTTAACCTAAATTTGATTTATTTTTAATTGTTTTGGAACATAGAAAAAGCCTTAGCCTAATTTATTTAAGCTAAGACTCTTATATCCTACAGTTTTCTTTAAAGCTAAAGTATTTATCCTCATCTACAATAACTATATGTATCTACTAATTCAATGCATAATATTTCTCCACGCTTCTGTAGCATATTAGTTATAACTATCTTCCTTGCTAAAGTCAGTATTACCCATTGGGTGATTGTGAAAGCATATCATTTCAGATGAATTGGTTAATATAGCTACTTTAAATATTTCTCTTGGATATACCATAGATAAATTTACAGTGCCTATACTTACAACCTCTATGCTACTGGCCAATTCTTTGTATCTAAACATACCACTACAAACTTTTCTCTAGCACTATTTATAAAAAATTCTTTGCTAATCTATAAGCATCATAAAGATTACTTATTTTTCTAGTTTCATATAGAACACTACGTTCTTTTACTAATTTAAGTAAAACTATATCAACTCTCTTGGCAGGAGTTCTCTTTTTATTCATTCTGCTTTTCTCCTTTATTTATTAAAATTAAAATAAGCATATACACCTTATCAATGTATATGCTTATTTAAGTAAGTACTCAGTTTCTTCATTTTTAGAAATTACAGTAACACTATAATCACTAGATAACAAGTATAGTGTTGAATTATATGTATTAACTTCATCTTCATATATTACATCACTAAACTCTTCTACTAACCCCTTTAATATATTTGATTTTAAGTTTTCTACTTCTTTAATATCCTCAATTATACACACATATCCACCATCATCTGTTAATTTTCTGTTACATCCATAGTTTTCATCAAGAATATTAATAACGTCATCCACATTTTCAACTACTTCCTTTGGATATTCTGATAATAAGTTTAAATCTCCTTTCTTCCATAAGTTAATCATCTCAACTTCCTCCTTTTAATTTGTTGTACTAAAAAAGGGATGTCAGTACTTCTTCCAACATCTCTTTTTAATATTTTTGGTATTACTACTTACTCAACTATCTATTTAATATAGATTCATTAATATAATATATATTTATAATTTAATTAAAAACAGTTTATCTATATATGGTAAAACTATATTAACTCGTTGTGCTAGTTAATTTTTACAATAATAAAACTCCAACAAATATAGTATCCTAAGATTACATCACCAATCTAAAGGAGGGTTACTATATGTTGGAGCTTAATAATTATTATATCCAAGAGGTAAAAAATTTAACTGACTTATTTACTATAATTTTTACAATAGTTGATGATATATACAATGATATTATCCCTATAAGTATTAGAAACAGACGTAATATTAAGGATAGCAAACTTTCAGATAGTGAGATAATAACTATAAGTATAGTTGGAGAACTTTTAACTATTGATTCAGAAAAAGCATTCTTTAGTTTATTGAGTAGAGAGTATACAAGACTATTTCCAAAATTAGGCGATAGAACTAGATTTAATAGAACAAAACGAAATCTCCACGCTGTAATTAAAGAAATCAGAGAATATATTTCATTATCTATTCAATCTTACTCTAATGAGATAAGAGTTATAGATAATATGCCTATTCCAGTATGTGAGTTCGGTAGAGCACATTTTAGTAAATGCTTTAAAGGCGAAGCCTCTTATGGTAGATGCCCTTCAAAGAAACAAATATATTTTGGATTTAAGTTTCATGCACTTACTACAGTGGATGGTTTTTTAACTGACTACGTCATAACTCCAGCAAATGTAGATGATAGAAATACAGTATGGGATTTATGTTACAAATATAGTTCTATTTCTATTATAGGTGATAAGGGATACGTTAATAAAAGGCTAACGCCTGAATTAAATAGTGAAAAGGGCATAAATTTATTGTTTTTAAAAAGAGGAAATAGTAAAGAAAACTATCCAAAAGAAATAAGACAACTTATATTTAAGGTAAGAAGAAGGATAGAAACTAGCTTTTCTCAATTAACAGAACAATTAAACTTAAATAAGGTTAAGAGTAAATCTATGCTAGGATTTATAACTAGAACTTCAATAAAAGTTTTAACTCATAACATTTCTTTTCTTATAAATAAATTAATGGGGAAAAATGATTCTTTAGCTAAAATAAAAGAACTAGTATTTGGATAAAATTTACAAATACTAGTCACTATGGGTCTATTTTTTTGCAAAAAACATTTTACTTTATTTGGAAATTAAATTTAACTAGCACAATAGATTAATTTAATTTTCTTATCAATATACAGCACTATTCTACATAAAAATATTTTTTCCTCTTATTTTACAATAATCTTATCCACGATTAATTTAATCTACCAAATGTTCTTTTATTTCATTTAAATAACCTTGCCTTACAATTAAGAAGTATATAAGTAAAACTATAAAGAAGCTTCCCATAACTAAAAATGAAGATGATGCAACATCTACATCAAGAGCATTTTTAAGTGCTAAAAGTGCAAAGGTAGAATGTATAACTGCAACTACATAAGGAAATAAAAATAAAGTACCTATCTCTATTGTTGATATTTTCTTTATCTCTTTATAAGTTAGTCCTATTTTATTAAGATTCCTATATTTTTTCTTATCAACTTGGCAATCTACATAAAGCTTATTATATAAAAAGCTACTTGAAGTAACAAAGAATATCAATCCTATAAATACCGATAAGAATAAAAGGACTGAATAAGCTATTTTAGCTGAATCTACCATAATAGATTTAGATAAAAACTTATACCCTACATCATCTTTACAAACTTTTTCAAAAGCTTTACTTACATTCAATGTTTTCATATAATCTTTTGTATCAATAGCTACAAATTCATCTGCTATATAATCTGAATTTATACTATTATAAACCTCATCTTTAACCACATACAAACTGTAATATGCTGGCATAACAGACTTATTAGCATTCTTTACTTTTATAGATTTATTATCTATATTTATAAGGTTATCTTTCTTCTTACTACTTGATTTTGACAATGATATTGCTTCATCGTACTTTAAATCTACTATTTCCAATCCTTTTTCTTTTGCCAACTGAATATAATTAGACTCTCTAATTATTTTTATAGCTTTATTTTCAGTTTTTGAAAATAAAGTTTTCATTTCTCCTTCAGTTTTATTATAATGTATATTTTCTTTTTGCAATAAATATTCTAATAACTCTACCTTATATTTATAATATCCATCATCAATACCATTTAATTTATCTCTTTCTGTAGCATAGAATATTGCTTGTGGATAGGCTAATTCCACCTGGTTTATTCGATCCTTCCAATATGAATACACTGATCCAATAGCGGTAAATGCAACTGCTGAAGTTATTGTTACTAAAAAAAACATCCTTGTATTATCTTTTACTTTATAATGTAAGTTTGCTATACATAACATATTAATATTTTTCTTATAAAATCTCTTATTCTCTTTGACCTTTTTTATCACAAATACACTAAGTTGTGAAAATAACAGATATGTTCCTACAATAACCATAGAGATTACTGGTACTATTCTATTTACTAGCTCTAATTCTGTAACTGTAACTGCTCTACAATACGCAACTACCAATAATAGAACACATAATATGGCTAATATAGGTGATGACTTTGGTTCTGGCTTTGGTTTTTGTGTTCCTTTAAGTAATTTTATAACTTTATCTTCCCTAACTACAAAGTATATAAAGTATGATGTTAATAGTGATAACAGTATAAAATATAAAATAATTACACCCATAGATTTTATTGGAATATAAAACTCTAATTTCTCTATCCCTATTAATGATGATATGGCAACTAACACTATTTTAGCGAAAATCACTCCTATCAAAATTCCAGAAGCTGATGCTAAGATATTCATTATTAAATTTTCAATAAAAATCATTTTTTTAACTTGTCTCTTTGATATTCCTATAGTATATAAAATACCAAACTCTTTATTTCTGCTTTTTAAAAACACACTTGCTGAATAAAATACAAATAGAAATAAAAATAAGTAAATTATAATTGTAGTTACTTTCATCATTAAAATTAGATAATCATCAAATAACGAAATATCTAAATCTGGGTGATTTACAAACATATTGAAAGAAAAAAGTAATGATGAAGATATAAGTATACTAAAAAAATATCCAAGATAAGACTTAATATTTCGCTTTACATTATTAACCGTAAATTCTGTAAAATTCATTACTTAGTACCCCCTAATAAAGAAAGTACATCCATTATTTCTTGATAGAACTGTATTCTGTTATCAGACTTATAAATTTCATTGTATATTACACCATCTTTTATGAACAATATTCTATTGCAATAGCTTGCTGCCACTGGGTCATGAGTTACCATCATAGTCGTTACTTTTTCTTCCTTATTTATTTTTTCTAATAACTCCATAACATTTTTTGCTGATTTTGAATCTAAATTTCCTGTTGGTTCATCCGCCAAAACTATCGAAGGATTATTTATTAAAGCTCTTGCAATAGCAGTTCTTTGAGCTTGACCTCCTGATACTTCAAAGGTTCTTTTATTTAACAAATCTTCTATTCCTAATATTATTGATACCTTTTTTAATTTATCATCTTGCTCTTTTGTAGGCACATTTTCTAAAGTTAATGGTAATACTATATTCTCGCCTATAGTTAAAGTATCTAGTAAATTATAATCCTGAAATACAAACCCAAGCTCTCTTCTTCTAAATAGTGCAAGTTGATCACCTTTTAATTTATGTGGCTCTTTATCTTTTAATATAATCTCTCCTGAAGTTGGCTTATCTATAGTTGAAATCAAATTTAATAATGTAGTTTTTCCACTCCCACTTGGACCCATTATACCTACGAATTCTCCATTCTCTATAGAAAAACTTATATTATTTAATACATTTGAAACTATCTTCTTACCATATACTTTACTTAAATTGTTTACTTTTAAAATATCCACGATTGTTCTCCTTCTCTAAATTTATTGAATTTCTTTATACATCAATTTTAATTTAGATATTAAAATATCACTATCTACAAACCTTACATATACATTACATCTGTGTAAGGTTTACTTATATTTGTTTTTTATATATTTAAAAAGCAAACATCTTATACACTATTGACCTCCCTTATTTCTTAAATAATATTGATACTCGTGTTCCTTTTTCGATTTCTGATTTTATTTCTACTCTATGACCTAAGTTGTCACATACTTTTTTTACTATATATAACCCCATACCTGTTGATTCTCCAAACTTACGTCCATTTTTTCCTGTAAAAAATGGTTCAAATACCCTTTTTATATCTTTTTTAGGTATACCAATTCCTTCATCTATTATATTAATTATTATGTATTCACTATTTTCTATATTTTTTATAATCAAATACTTACCATAATCTTTTGAGTACTTTACACCATTTATTATTATTTGTTCTATTATAAATCTTAGCCACTTTTTATCACTATAGACCACTAAATCCTTGTCCAATTCTACTTTAGGAATTATTCTATTTTTAATAAATAATCGTCTTTCTTTATTTACCAGTTCTATCACATCATTATATAAATTAACTTTTTCCACTGAGAAATCTTTTTGAAACTGATCTAATCTAGCAAAATACATTGCCATATTAAGTCCTTTATCTATTTTGTCTAACTCTTGCTGTATATTTGATGATACCTCTTCACCTTCATATTCTTGTAGCAAAAGATTGATTACAGATACTGGAGTTTTCATCTGATGAATCCAATGATTAATAAAAGTTAAATGATCGTTATGTATTTTATTTTGTTCTTGTATCTTTAATCTATATTGATTATATTGTTGATTTAACATATTAGATACATTTTTTCCTATAGGTGATTTTCCTAAATCTAATATAGATTCATCTAAATTTTCTATGCCTTTTTCAAAAACTTCATAAGCTCTTTTAGTTGTTATGTACTTGTAGATTATAAAGCTACTTACAATAAAAGTATTAAATAATAATATATAGATTATCTCTGATGCTTTTATAAAATTCATAAGTTTACAATACATAAGAGTTATTATAAGCCCTGCATAATAAGTGAATATATATCCTTTGTATTCATTCATAAATAATTTCATATTATAATCCTACCAATTCTTATTTAATTTGTAGCCAACCCCTCTTACTGTATTCACGGCATCTTCTATTCCTAAATCATTAAGTCTTTTTCTAATTCTACTTACATTAACATTTAGTGTATTTTCCTCTACAAATTCAATATCATCCCATATTTTTTCTAATAAATAATCTCTACCAACTACTTTTGGATATTTTTTTATAAGACATTCAAGTAATATCCCTTCTTTTTTAGTTATGATTACATTTTTATCCTCAAATTCTACTTCCAATCTTTCAGGGTAAAATTTAAGTCCATCTAATTCTACTATTCTTTCATTTAGCTTTGGAGCATATTCTCCGTAAGACCTTCTCATATGACTTTTAATTTTTGCTATTACTACCTCATATTGAAATGGCTTGGTTATATAATCATCTCCACCACTTTCTAATGCTCTGATTTGATCCATTCCACTTTCCCTTGCTGATATAAATATTATAGGTACATTTGATTTTTGTCTTATCTTTGTACACCAATAAAACCCATCAAATTTGGGTAAATTTATATCTAATAATATTAGACTGGGTCTACATACCTCAAATTCTTCTATTATATTATTAAAGTTTGTTGCTATAACTCCCTCAAACCCGTATCTATCTATGTAATCTTTTAACAATGTACTTATAGAAATATCGTCCTCTATAATATAAATCCTATTATTCATATATTCACTCCATATCAACGCTTAATATTTACCATATTTTAATAATTTGTATTCATAGTTAGTATACCACTTTTTATAGTAAATAAAGCTATAGCATTATCATTATTGCCATAGCTTTATCTATAATAATTAATTTTACATAATAGTAAAATAGTATATTAGCAATATACACCCAAGTAATATCCTATACCATCCAAATATTTTAAAATTATGTTTTTTAATGTATCCTACAAGCAATTTAATAGTTAGTAATGAAACTACAAACGCGACTATCATACCTACTGATAATACTATAAATTCAAAACCAGTAAATACAACGCCAAACTTAATCAATTTAAGCAAACTAGCTCCAAACATTACTGGTATAGCTAAAAAGAATGTAAATTCAGCTGCTACTTCCCTAGATACCCCTATTAATAAAGCTCCTAATATAGTTGCTCCTGAGCGAGATGTTCCTGGAAAAATAGCTGCTATTAATTGAAATAAACCTATAATTATTGCCATCTTATAAGTTAATTGATTTATATTTTTTGCTATAGAGCTTCTGTCTTTGTTATAATTCTCTACTACGATAAACAAAATTCCAAATACTATAAGAGCTATAGCTACTGATTGAAAATTATAAAATAATAAGTTTATCTTATCATCAAATAATATACCAACAATTGCTGCTGGGATACAAGCTATGACTATTTTTATCCACATTGTTATTATGTCTTTTTTTATAAATGAATTTTCTTTAAATGAAAAAGGAAATATCTTTTTCCAATATAAAACTACTACCGCCATTATTGCACCTAATTGTATTACAACAAAAAACATTTCTTTGAACGCATCTGACATTCCTATCTGTAAAAATTCGTCTACTAGTATCATGTGACCTGTACTGCTTATCGGTATCCATTCTGTTATTCCTTCTATAATACCTAAAATTATAGCTTTAAATATTTCTATTAATTCCATTTCTTTAATCCTCTTTTCTTATATAATTTTTCTCATATAAGAATTTTACTTTAAATACTATAGTATAACTATCTTCAAACCTTACATAAGTATTACATCTATGTAATGTTTATAAATGATAAATTATCATATTAAGTGCAACATCTAAAAATATGTAAAAAAATAGTTCATGAGTTTATGTTCATGTTACAGTAATAATAACCACAAAACTACTTTACATGAAAGGACATAAATTTATGAACTACAAACATATTACCACAAATGAAAGATGCTGCATAGCAAATTTCCTAAGTTTAGGATTGAGTCTAAGAAAAATTGCAAAACATTTAAATCGAAATGTATCTACTATTTCAAGAGAAGTTAAGAGAAATTCTACTAATGGTAAATATCTAGCACATATTGCATGTGAAAATTACGCTAAAAATAGAAAAAATTGCGGAGCAAAAGGAAAATCAAGTAACCCTACATTAATTAAATATATAGAAGATGGATTAGAGAAAACTTGGTCACCAGAGCAAATAGCCGGTAGGCTACGCCTAGATTACCAAGATGATAAATCTATGAAAATCGGTTTTAAAACAATATATAGATGGCTATATCAAAAAATTATTGCAAAAGGAAATGTGAATAGATTAAGAAGAAAATGAAAATCACTAAATCCTAAAGAGACTAGAGGTAAATTTAATATAGGCAAAAGTATTAAAGATAGACCCAAAGAAGTTCGAAAAAGAGAAACTATAGGACATTGGGAACTAGATACTGTTGTATCTAGCAGAGGAAAATCAAAAGCTTGCCTTTCAACTTTTGTCGAGAGGAAAAGTAGATTTTTAATAGCTCAAGTTATGGAAAATAGGAAATCTTCAACATTCAACTTCCATTGCTTTACTGCTTTTAAAGATATTCCAACTAATTTAATTAAAACATTTACAGTTGATAGAGGTAAAGAGTTTTCAGGGTATGTAGATATTGAAAATACACTAAATATAGATGTCTACTTTGCAGATGCGTATGCTTCTTGGCAAAGGGGGACAAATGAAAATACAAATGGATTATTAAGAGAGTTTTACCCTAAAAAGTTTGATTTTTCTTCTATAAATCAGAAAGAACTTGATAATATTGTTACCATAATAAATAATAGACCTCGCAAGTGTCTTGGATATAAGACACCTGCAGAGGTATTTGATGTAACATGAATATAAAGTGTTGCACTTATATTGACAATCTATCAAATAAAAAAAACACATTGACAAAATTGTCAATGTGTTTTTCGTGGATTTCAATGGTGGAGACGAATCGCAGGAATAATACCCACGACTATATCCAACATTAAATTTATAGTTTACTTTATAATTCTCCATATAATTTTAATATTTTTTCACTAATTATATATACTTTTCCTTTTTTCAAATCTAATTTCATTACATACAACTAGTGATATACACTTATCAATTAGTCATAATACACTTTCTATAAGTATTCTTTCTCACTTACTTTAACAGAACTACTTTTCCATGCTGTAAAATAATCATCTAATATTTCTATTTATATCATATTTATTTTCTTTATAGTATAAATAATCTATAACCTACTAATCCATATTTAAATTTTATTATTTGGTATTGATTTTATCTTATCATTCATCTTGATTTATAATATCTTCAAATAAACTATTAAAATCTATTATCATATTATATTCACTTAACTTTACAAAATAAAAACACTTATTTTTATAAATATAAGCGTTTACTTTTCTAGTTAAGATATAAATATTAATTTTAGAAAATAAAAATTAACACTCCATCAAATATAAAATTTATGGTAGCATTAAAAATATAATGTTTATCTATTAAGTAAATACCTAAGAATTCATTATCAATATTATTATATATACATAACCTTTAATAAAAAATTTATTTCTTAAATTATATATTACAGTTATAATAGATAGTATAGAATTTTTTAATATTTTATTTAAATTCTTAAAAAAGTTTACACCTTTAGAAGCATTAAAATAGCTAAAGACCACTTGTATAAGATGACTTTATCTATTATTTTTCTAAATAGAACACTTATTAACAACATTACTATCCTTCGATTTAAGCGTAGCCTTAACCTTCTCTAAAGTAGGAACTAAAATACATCCTATAGCAAAAAATACAAATTTAAATGTGTCTATACTTAGTGGTGGCATAGGTATCTCAAGAGATTTAGGTGCCATAATAACTGCATATATAGACCCTATCATAAGACCTATAATACAATACATAGTTTGTCCTCTAAACTTTCTAAGTAAAGACCTAACAGTTCTTACTGTTACAAACAAACCAACTAAAATTCCAAATCCAAATATTATAAAACCTGGTAAATATTCAAATTTAAACTTAATCACTTGATTTATAGCATTAAGCATCGGAGTATAAAGCCCAAATATTAAAAGCATAGTAGAACCTGATATACCTGGCAACACCATAGCTGATATAGCAATCATCCCTGATATAAAAATATATACTATAAGTAATAAATTTAAATTATCTATTCTAACAGAAAGACTACTTCCACTACTTGTTATTGGATTAAAGTAAGTTATTGCAATTACTATAATCATCCCAATTAATAAATACAATAAATTCATTTTATTAATTTTTAAATTTTTTCTTTCTGATTTAACTATCAAAGGAATAGACGCTATTATAAATCCTAAAAATAAAGAATTTATTTCATATATATTATTTTCAAATATTGATGTTATAAATATTGCTGATAAAATGAACCCTACTGTCCAACCTATACCTATTTTAGATATAAATTTAAATGCTTTTATTCTATCTAGCCTTTTACCTGATATTATACTATTTAATGAGTCTATAAAATCATCATAAAATCCTAATATAAATGCTATTGTACCACCAGATACACCTGGAACACTATCAGCTAGTGCCATACAAAATCCTCTTATAAAATTCAATATATACAAAAGTCCACCTCACCATTAAATTTTTTATTATCACTTATACAATCATTTAGTATATAGTTTAACTTATAGTATACTACACCTTAAATGTATATAATGTCTTACTTTTAAAAATTTTCAACTTTATTTTAACTATTTTACTTTAATTAAAAATAATAAACTATCAACTTTATTGTTATTGTATTTGCTATGTTTATTTTTGTAATCTTAATTATATCATTATTTATCCACAAGTAATTATTTTACAATCCATGATATAAAAAATCTCAAAATAAAAGATTTATTTTGAGACCTATCATTTTGCTAAAATATCTAACATCTAACTTTAGAATACTTCGTAACCTTTGATAATTCATTTATTAAAGCAATACTTATTCCTCCACATATAAAACGTAACGGTGTAAGTGTTGCAGCATATCTATCAAAAGAGAATGTCATTGCATACACTAATATATTTCCCATATATAATGAAGCTAAAAAGAACATTTCAGATCTATTTTTTCTTAACATAAATGCAGAGAATATTCCAAGTCCACAGACCATCCACTCTATCGATGTTAATAATTGCGGTATCCCCTTACTAATAGAAAATACTTCTTCCCAATAAAATATACTTTTCATCATGTCTAATGGTTTACATATTAAGTATGATATAATTAGACTAAGTGGATTACTCTTTTTCCATTCCGATATCCTATAATCAGCCTTTATTCCATCTGTTTCAAGAGCTATATATCGTTGTATTGCTTCATTTTTTACTGTTCCATCTTCATTATAATATTTTGCAAACTTTTCTTTCGCCACATCATCTACATTAGTTTTATAATCTAAACTTTCATCTGAAGGGAATCCATACCCTTGATAAGTTCCTAATAAAGTTGGATTTCCTGCTCCATAAGTAAGAGGTATAAATGTATCATATATCTTATAATTCCTAATCGACCAAGGTATTATAAAGCAAAGCAATGTAATTCCTATTATTAATCCTTGTCTTATAAGTAATTTAAAATCATATTTTACTAATAACAAATAAATTGCTGCAAATACTGGATATATTCCAATATTAGCTTTTAACATAAGAGATAACATATACATTAATAAGCAAAGCCAGAAATATTTTTTTTCTTGTGTTCTCCCCATCATCAATGTAAAATAAACTGTACTTAAAAAACAAAGCATAAAAGGTGTTTCTGTTAATATAATATTATCCATCCATATATAATCTGGCCTAAAGAATAATAACATAACTAATATTCCACACCATTTAGGTGCAAATAAGTTAACACATTTATAAGCCACAAACGAAGAAACAGTTCCCATTATAATCCAAGTTATCTTTAAAGCCAACCAAAGAAGATTTCCAGTTCCGAATATAATGGAAAATAATCCTATAAATACAGGCATTCCTGGCATAATCTGAGCACTAATTACTCCATGCATTGTTATTGATCCAGTATTCTTAAACTCAATACCACTATTTATATAGCTTAAGTCATCACTTTGTAAACTGTAAGTAACTCCTAATTTAGTCATAGCTATTATACGAACAACAAATAAAAGAACCATTACTATTAATACTACTTTATTATCCAGTAAAAATGTACTTAGCTTATTTTTTTTATTCATATATATATTCATAACTAAATTTTCTCCTTAACTTTTTGCTGAATATAATTTTCAATAGATACCATTTGAACTAATGTTTTTATTTTGTTAGCTTGGTTAGATATTACAATTGAATGTGAAAATGATATAATTAATAATGCTATTATTCCTAATAAATATACTAAATTTGATGGTGTATCTATCTTTACAACATCAGATAGCCAAGTTACTATTCCAGGAAATACTGAAATTAAAATCAAGCTACAAGAAATAATTATCCAAACTAATGAATGCTGTAGCCATAATTTTTTCTTATTTACAGTTTTTATTACAAAAACTAAAAATATAATTGAAAATAATATAAGCTCTAACCTTAAGATATTAGACATATTTATTAACACCTAGCCTTTCTTTGGAAGCTTGTACAGAATATAGCAAGTGAAACTTTAATCATATAATATACTGACTTCCAAGAGCTAATAGAGGATACTCCTGATTCTCTACTAAACATATTTGCATCCACTTCTTTTATTTCAAAATTAGCCTTCGATAAAGATATTATTGATTCAGGCTCTGGAAAATCTACTGGATAATTTGATGCTAAAAATTCAATTACATCTTTATTTCCAGCTCTATATCCAGATGTACAATCTCTTACTACTACTTTTGAACATAATTGTATTATAAATGATAAATATCTAATTCCAATTCTTCTTAAAAATGTAGACTTAAATTTACTTTTATCATTAACAAACCTTGATCCTATTACAAAATCCGACTCTTTATTTATAATTGGACGTAATAAATTATCAATAGAATTTATATCATGTTGACCATCCCCATCAAATTGGACTGCAATATCATAATTATTTATCTTTGCAAAAATATAACCCGTTTGCACTGCACCGCCTATACCTAAGTTATGCACAAGATTGATACATTTAATATCATTTATTTCACAAACTTGTTGAGTCAAATCTGTTGAACCATCATTTATAACAATATAATCTAACTCATATTCATTACACGTACTTACAAATCCTTTAATGCTATTTACTACCTTCAAAATATTATCTTGCTCATTGTATGCAGGTATAATTAATAATATCTTCATATAATTCACCCCTCAATCTGTTCTTTAAATATAAATAATTTGCTTAATCCATAATTAATTATCACCGCTATAAAAGATAACACTACCTTTGATATAATTACTCCATTTATTCCTAAAAATGAATAATCTTCTATTTTAAATACATTGATACATATAAATAAACCAACTTGTTCTAGTATAAAAGAGAAAATCCTTGCGCTTAAAAATGTTATTATTTCTACTTTTAAAATATCTAAACTCCATCTATTACTCTTAAATACCCAAATTTTATTTGTTATATATGCAAAAATAGTTGCAACAATAAAAGCTACCATATTTGACACTAATGCACTACTTTCATTAGATAAAATAAAAACTCCCATAAATGTAATATAATTCACTATAGTTGTTAATACTCCAAATAATAAGTAACTTAAAGTTTCCCTGTTTAGTAAATCTCTAAAATTTTTATTCACCTTTTTCTCCTTAAATTTTACAGTATACTTCTATATATATTAATATAACAAATAATCCGACATACGTCAATGTTATACCTGTTTTAGTTATTTACCCAATAATTGAAAATCTAATTTTCAATATATCTTCTTACTCATCTATTTCAAGTTGCCCTATTAGGTTACCATATATTCAAATTTTAAATTATCATCTATCAATTCGAATCATTATTTATTCTTATAATTAATAAAAAAGGTATTGATTTTATAATCAATACCTTTCGTGGATTTCAATGGTGGAGACGAGGGGAGTCGAACCCCTGTCCGCAAGTCTTTTCCTCGTTGCATCTACGTGTGTAGCCAACTGTACTAGTATCTCTATGTGATTGACCAGTCCCAATTAGTCCGCTTTTGGTCGAGACACCCCAAAAGTAGTACCCTGCATAAATGACGACCAGGCCTAGCCGGCAGGAGGGCGAGGCGGGTCGAGCAGCGTTATTATGCTGCTAAAGCGTAATTATCGTTTGCGTTTATTTTAAGTTCCCCAGTTTTTACGTGACCCAGAGTAACACGACACGCAGCCCCAAGTTCCAAACCCACGTCGAAACCTTTACGCCCCCGTGGTAAGTTTTAAGTCCTTGGACTGTTTTCGCAAACTTTTTATTCACCATTTATATTAAGTTGTATTTATATATTAATACTTTTTAGCATTAAAATCAAATGTTATTTAGTGGATTAATTAGTACTTTCCTCTAAGTTCTCTTTCTATAGTTCTTTGAGCATCTTTTTTAGCTAAGTCTTGACGTTTGTCGTGTAACTTTTTACCTTTAGCTAAAGCTAATTCTACTTTAACTTTACCATTTTTAAGATACATACTTAAAGGAATTAATGAATATCCTTTAACTGTTGTAGCCCCTATAAGCTTTCTTATTTCATGCTTATGAAGTAATAATTTTCTTACTCTTAAAGGGTCAACATTAAATCTATTTCCTTGCTCGTATGGGCTTATATGAACTTGTTTTATAAATACTTCGCTATTATCAACAGATGCATATCCATCAGTTAAGTTTACTTTTCCTTGTCTGATTGATTTTACTTCTGTACCTTTTAATTCGATACCACATTCATAAGTTTCTTCTATAAAATACTCATGCCTTGCTTTTCTATTTGTAGCTAATGTTTTAGTTCCTGCCATACGTTCACCTTCTTACTTTAAATTCTTATTTAGTATATACCTTATTAGTAAAAATATACCACATTTATAGTATTTAGTCAATATTACCAATTTATATATACGGGGTCGTGAAAACCGACCCCGTATATTTTTAAGCAATAAACATATCCATAAAGAATATGTCATTAATTAAATGAATTACTTTACAATATATTTATATAATAAAGAAAACTTATTCTTCTATATCATCAAAAGATTGTTCTTGTTCTTCACCTTCATTTTGTGGTCTATCTTCTAATTTATAAAGTATCTTAAAGTCTATTTCTCTTAAGTCTACATTTACATTATCAACTTTTATTCTAACAGGATCACCTATTCTATATGTCTTTCTTGTACGTTCTCCTATTATAGTATATGTCATTTCATCATAAATATAATAATCATCTCTCATATTTGCAAGTCTAGATAATCCTTCAACAGTATTTGGTAACTCTATAAACATACCAAATGAAGTTACACTTGATACAACACCATCAAATTCTTCTCCAACTTTATCTTCCATATAAACTGCTTTGTAATAATCCTTAACATCTCTTTCAGCTAAATCTGCTGCTCTTTCTCTTTCTGATGATTGAGTTGATGCATAATCTACTATATTTACAAGTTGTTCTTGTCTTTTCTTATTTATTTTATTATTTAACTGCTCTTTTATTATTCTGTGTATTTGAAGGTCTGGATATCTTCTTATTGGAGAAGTAAAGTGGCTATAATACTTAGCCGCTAATCCAAAGTGTCCACTACATTCTGGAGAATATCTTGCCTGTCTTAATGAACGTAACATTATTGTACTTATAGCTTCTTCTTCTTTTTTTCCTTTTATTGCACCTATTATTGATTGTAATGCTTTTGGATGAACTTCTTCTAAGTCGCCTTTTATAGTGTATCCAAATGTAGATACAAACTTGCCTAGTTCTTGCATTTTTTCAGATGATGGAGTTTCATGTATTCTGTAAACAAACGGTATATTTAACCAGAAGTAATGTTCTGCTACTGTTTCATTTGTTATAAGCATGAATTCTTCTATTATTCTATTTGATATTCTTCTTTCATATTCTTTTATATCAGAAACTTTACCTTCTGGAGTTAATATTATTTT
>CAJFPU010000014.1 GCA_904418825.1 uncultured Romboutsia sp.
AAAAAAATGACGCCTGAAGATATTAAATTAATACTTGAAAAAAAAGATAGAACTAAAGCGTCAGATACTGCACCAGCTAAAGGATTATATTTATATAAAGTTAGATATTAAAAAATAGGCTCATATTAGCCTATTTTTTTACGCTTAAGAAAATTATATTACTTCAATACTTATAGATAAATTTGTAACTATAGTTATATTAACACATTGACTTTGAGCGTAAAATATTTTGATCAACGGACAAAGTCGTTAGCAACATGATTAAAGCGAATTTTTTATTAGAATATGTGGTTTAAATCACATTTTTCTGATTCTAAAATATTATTTAAAAGCATTTTTATAGTTTCAATTTGCTCTAATGCAGCCAATTTATCAGTATACTTAACGCTTTGTTCAAGTATATTAAGTGATAAACATATATCATCAAAATACTCATGATCTACTATCTTATACCAAAATTCCTTTTCTTTGTGCCATGATTTAGACCAATTTTTTATATCTACAAGAGCTTCATCAAGTTTATCATCTTCAATATCTTTTTGAATAAATTCAATTTCAGAATTGAATTTATTCGTAAAATCATGTATTTTGTTCTCTGAATAAATACCTAAAGATATAAATAATAAAGTCCATACTAAAACTGCAATAACGTGCTTCATATTTATTCACCTCATTTAGTCGTTTTTTCTTTGGATAATAATTTCATCATTTTCATCTATTATACAAATTAAAACATCTTTAATTCTTTTTATATTATTAGATTTTAAAATTTTAAAAAGCCATTTGTCATCTTTGTTTATTTCAGAAAGATTTTCTTTTATAATTTTGCCATCTATTATAACAGGAAGAGGCAAATGTTTAAAAGTATTTGTTTTATTAGGATCATAAGATGTTGATGGAACGATACTTAAATCTCCACTAGTTTCAAGTATTGCATATTGAACTTCTTTAAGGTTAAAATATCCTTGAGTATGCAATTCTTCAAGTAGTTCTTCAATAGATACACGCTCTTTTTTTAATTGTTTATAATTTAGTTTACTTTTATCTATAAGAATAGCAGGACTACCGGATAAAATTTTACTCATAGTTCTACTTTTTAAAGATATATAAGAAATTAAAATTTCTAAAAAAACAAGTCCTGTAATTGATGCTATTCCATATAACATAGGGATATTATTATCTTGCATAGGAATAGCTGCAACTTCTGCAATAAGTAGTGTTATTACTAAATCAAATGCATTCATTTCTGCAATTTCACCTTTACCCATAACTCTTAAAGCTATTAAAACTGATATATACAGTATTATACTTCTAATTAAAACAACAAGCATTTTATCACCTCTAAAAGACATTATATAAACTAGTATATCCAAATCAAAAATATAGATACTTAAATATAAAATGATATCTTTAAAATAATGGTATAATTTGATATAATATGATTTACTTAGTAATAAGGAGGTTACGATTATGAGCAAAAGAAAACAAGTACAAGTTCCTATAGAGAAAATACAAGAACAAGATAGATTTATAGAAGCAATAGCTGAAAAAAATTCAAGATTTTATGCAATACATCAAACAAAACCAAAATATATGATTCAAACTTTTGGGTGTCAAATGAATGAACATGACTCAGAAAAGTTATGTGCAATGCTTGATGATATGGGTTATCAAAAAACTATGCTTGCTGAAGAATGTGATCTTATAATATACAATACTTGTGCAGTAAGAGAAAATGCAGAACTTAAAGTTTATGGAAACTTAGGTCAATTAAAGTTTAATAAACGTAAAAATCCAGATTTAAAAATAGCTGTTTGTGGATGCATGATGCAACAACCTCATGTTGTTAAAGAGCTAAAGTCTAAATATAATCATGTTGATTTAGTATTTGGAACACACAATCTTTATAAATTCCCAGAATTATTAGCTTCATCAATGGAATCAGATGGTATGTTAGTAGATGTTTGGGATGTAGATGGAGAAGTAGTAGAAGGTCTTAGAAGTAGTAGAAAATTTGAACTTAAAGCCTTTGTAAATATAATGTATGGATGTAACAACTTCTGTACGTACTGTATAGTACCATACACTAGAGGTAGAGAAAGAAGTAGAACTGTTGAAGATATAGTAAATGAAATAAAAGAATTAGTTGCAAATGGAACTAAGGAAGTAACATTACTTGGTCAAAATGTAGATTCATATGGTAAGACTTTAGACAATCCTGTAACATTTGCAGAGCTTTTAAGAATAGTAAATGAAATAGAAGGTTTAGAGAGAATAAGATTTATGACATCTCACCCTAAAGATATATCTGATGAAGTTATATATGCGATGAGAGATTGTGATAAAGTATGTGAATTTATGCACTTACCAGTTCAATGTGGAAGTACAAGATTACTTAAGAAAATGAATAGACATTATAGTAAAGAACATTACTTAGAAATAATAGAAAAAGCTAAGAAAGAAATTCCTGATATAGCATTTTCAACTGACCTTATGATAGGATTCCCTGGTGAAACTGAAGAAGATTTATTAGACACTATAGATGTAGTTAGAAAAGTAAAATACGATACAGCATTTACATTTATATACTCAAAGAGAGAAGGAACTCCAGCTGCGAAAATGGAAGACCAAATACCAGAAGATGTAAAACATGAAAGATTTAATAGAGTATTAGCTGTAGTAAATGAAGAAATAGCAAAGATAAATGAAGGATACAAAGATAAAGTTGTTGAAGTTTTAGTTGAAGGAAAAAGTAAAACTGATGACAATGTATTAACAGGTAGAACTAGACAAAATAAATTAGTAAACTTTACTGGTGGAAGTGAAGATATAGTTGGTAAATTAGTTAATGTTAAAATAACATCACCAAAAACATTCTCATTACAAGGAGAATTAGTTAAGTAATTATAAAAATGTGCCTTAAATATTTAAGGTACATTTTTATTTTTTGAAATAAAAATTATAAAAATGAAAAAAATGTATAAATATGATATTATATATACTATGCAAATATAATGTAATAAGGAGGCTTGAAAATATATGGATAATAATATGTTAGAAATATTACTAGATACTGTTCCATATTCTATATGGTGTATGGGATTAGATGGTAAATTTAAATTTGTAAATAATTATCTTGCAAAGTCTTTAAATAAAATAAAAGAAGATATTATAGGAAAAACACTATTTGAAATATATGGGGAAGAATTAGGAAAAGAATACTCAGATAATTACAGTAAAGTAAGAACTTTAGGCGAAGGAATACTATTTAAAGGATACTTCAATGATAATTTTTTAAAATGTTATATAGCACCAATGAAAGATAGTAAAGATAATTTAATTGGTTTTTTAGGCATACTAAATGAAGTTACTGAAGAAAAAAAATATGAAGAAGAGATAATTAATCAAAAAAATTTATTATCAACGTTAATAGATACAATACCCGATTGTATTTTTTATAAAAATTTAGATGGAACTTATTTAAATTGTAATAAAGCATTTGCTAATGATTTTTTTGATACAGTTAAAGAAAATGTAATAGGTAAAAAAGAATCACAATTAACAACAAATTCAGAGGTGATAGGAAATATAATAAAAACAGATAAATCAATAATAAATAATAAGAAAAAAGAAATTATTAAATTTAAATTAGAAGATAATAATGATATAAAATATTTAGAATGTATAAAGACACCTATATTAGATACAAAAGGAAATATAAATGGGATAGTTGGTATAGCAAGAGATATTACATCAAAGGAATTATCAGAAAAAGAACTAAGAAGGATAAGTTTTACAGATAAATTAACAGGAGTATATAATAGAACTTATTTTGATGAAAAGGTAAAGTTATTAAATAATGAAAAATATTTACCCCTTAGTCTTATAATGGGAGATATGGATGGATTAAAAATAATAAATGATACAGCAGGACACTTAAAAGGTGATGAACTATTAATTAAAGCATCTGAAGTTTTAAAACAAGTATGTAAAGATGAAAATATAATAGTTAGATGGGGAGGAGATGAATTTATCATACTACTTCCAAATACAGATGAAGATGCTGCTAAAAATCTATGTGAAAAAATAAAAGTTACATGTAACTCTAAAGAATATAATTATATTCCTCTTAGTATATCTTTAGGATATGCTACGAAAAAAAATATAGATACAGATATTGATGAAATATTAAAAGAAGCAGAAGATATGGCATATAGACAAAAACTTATACAGTCAGGAAAAAATAAAGAAAACATACTTCGTTCTTTAAATGAATCTTTAAAATCTAAAAGCTTAGAAACATATAAACATACTAATAGAGTTAAATATTTTGCAAAACCAATAGCTAAAAAACTTAATCTAACCAAAGAAGAAACAAAGAGATTAGAATTATTAGCTATTTTCCATGACATAGGCAAAATATCTATACCAGATGAAATATTATCAAAGCCAGGTAAGTTAGATGAAAAAGAAATGGATATAATGAGAAGTCATTGTGAAAAAGGATATAGAATATCTAAAATAACTCCTGAGATATCTAGTATAGATAAGGAAATTTTATCTCATCATGAAAGATGGGATGGAAGAGGTTATCCTTTTGGATTATCTAAAAAGGATATTCCATACTTATCAAGAATAATAGCAGTTATTGACTCTTATGAAGCCATGACTAGTACTAGATCATATAAAGCCAAGATGTCTCATAAGCAAGCGTGTGAAGAGTTGAGAAATTGCTCAGGTACTCAATTTGATCCTGAAATAGTTGATGCATTTTTAGAAACATTTGAAAAACTAAAAATATAAAAAAGAAATGTTTAAATTTAAACATTTCTTTTTTATATTTCTAAAAATTCTAAGAAATTTTCTAATATTTTAGCGGTTATACCCCATATTACATAATTTTCGTATTTATAAAATAAAACTCTGTAGTTACTAGTAGAAAACTTATAATTCTCTTTATTAGGTATAATATCATAAGGAAAATTTTCATTTGGGATAACCTTGACTTCATTATTATAAAGACATGGATCATTTTCTAATAAATAAGATATAGGAACTAAAAAAATGTGATCTACTTCATCTTTATTTAAATTAAGGTTATCTATATTATCTATATATCCTACAAAAGGATGAATTATCATATTACCAGGTGTTATAAGTAAATCTAGTGGTGAAATAATATTTATATTTTTTACAGTCGTGCCAAGTTCTTCACAAGTTTCTCTTATAACTGCATCAAGTGGACTTTCATTAATTTCTATTTTTCCTCCAGGAAAAGATATTTCACTAGGTTGTGTTTTTAAATTTTTAGATCTAACTTGAAATAATATATAGTGAGTATTATCTTTTTTTACTATAGGTATTAATACTGAAGCTCTTTTCATATTTTTATATCCATTTATATAAGGTTTATAATTTTTTAATTTATGTTTTAAATCTTCTATCATATAATTACTCCTTTTATTATTAAAGTATAGTATAATATTATATACAATTATAAATTAAAATAATACAAATAATTTGATTATTATAGATTATTTATTATCTCATGTGTATAATATAAGTTAGTTAGACAATAAGGAGATGCATATATGAAATTATATACAAAGGAAGATGATATATATATAAATATACCAAGTGATCTGGTAAATAAAATAAATGAAGATAATATATTTTTAAAAGAATACATTAGAATATATAAAAAGACAGAAAAACTTAAAGAATATATAATTAAGTATTTATTTGAAAAAGATACTGCAATAACTCAAAAGAATATTGGAGATTTATTGCTTGATATAAAGTCAGAAGAAAATTTAGATAAATTTATAAATTATATAGATGTAGATATACATTCATTAGAAGAAAAATTTAAAAATTTAAGTATACATCTAGGTATAAATATAGATGATATAAATTTAGCAAAAGAAGAAATTAAAAATGAATATGTAAATAACTCCTATAATAAAGATTTTGTAGTTAGTAAAGATTACATAGATGAAATAATAAGTTATATAAAGGATGAAAATATGTACTCATTAAGACGAAAATCTACATATGGTAGTTTAAATATTGACGGTAATATAAATCATCTAGATGAGATAGATGACTTAAATGAAGACGAAAAGGGTGGAATGTATAGTCCAATACTTGTTATATATAGGCCTGCTAAATATTTAAGAGGAAGTTATGTACTAGAAGATACTTATTATGTATATATAAAAAGACAACCATTAAATGCTCTTATTAATCAGGAAAATCTTAATGAAAAAGGTATTGATGGTATGGGTAGTATTATATACAAAAAGTTAAAGCATGACCTTACAAATGAAAATTTACAAGAAATATTAGCAGAAATATATATATATGCAAATAAAAATAATTTAAACTTTGAAAATATAAAATTAACTGATATAAATTCTAATAGATTATGGCTTACAAGTGATAAACTTAAAAAAGAGTTTAAAGAACTTAGATATTACCATAAAAATTTAACACAAAAAATTAAGGAAATATATGATTGTACAGGTGCATATTATACACAAATAGGTGGTAAATATATATTTAATACTAGAGAATTTGCACATTGTTATAAGACATATAAAGCAAAAGATATAAATGGATAAATTTATATTATAATTAGATATTAAATAGTTAGTATTTTCAATACTTACAACTAATTTATATAATAAATTAATTATTACTAAGAAATAATCTGGGTATTAAAAATACTCAGGTTATTTTTTTATCCAAACTTAATAAAGCTTATGAGTTATGGTATAATAATTAACTAGACAATATAATTAGTAAAGATTTAAGGAGGGTGAGTATGAACATAGATAGAAATAAACTTACTCCAATGATGAAACAATACTTTGAAGTTAAAGATAGATATCCAGACTGTATACTATTTTTTAGACTTGGAGACTTTTATGAAATGTTTTTTGAAGATGCTATAGTAGCTTCAAAAACACTTGAAATAGCATTAACAGGAAAATCATGTGGCCTAGAAGAAAGAGCTCCTATGTGTGGGATACCATTTCATAGTGCCAATTCATATATATCAAAATTAGTAGAAGCAGGATACAAAGTTGCAATAGGTGAACAATTAGATGATCCACAAAGTACTAAAGGTATAGTAAGAAGAGATGTTATAAGAGTTGTAACTCCAGGGACTGTACTTGAAGGAAGTTTACTTGAAAACAAGAAAAATAACTATCTTTTATCATTATATATAAAAGAAAATTTATGTGGATTAACTTATGTTGATATAAGTACGGGAGAAGTAAATGCAACATATCTTTTAACTGATAAAATAGTAGAAGAGATAGCTAAAATTCACCCAACAGAAATTATAATAAATGATTTAAATTTTATATCTAAACTTCAAAATATAGCAACAATAAGCAATATATATATAAATGAAAGTTTTGATGAAAAATATTTAGATACTAATATACTTAATGAATACTTTAGTAATGAATATTTAAACAATATAAAATTTGATGACAAAGATTTAATAAAACATAGTTTATCTATACTTTTAAACTATATATTCAACACTCAAAAGCAAGTAACATCAAATATAAATAACATAAATATATACAACTCAAGTGAATATATGGTACTTGATATGTTTACAAGAGTTAATCTTGAACTTACAGGAACAATAAGAGGAAATAAGAAAAAAGGTTCACTTTTACATGTATTAGATAAAACGTCTACTGCAATGGGAGGAAGGCTTCTTAGAAAATATGTAGAAGAACCATTAGTTAATAAAGCCAAAATCGATCAAAGATTAAATGTTATACAAGAAATTAAAGATGATTTTATGCTTCGTGAAGACTTAAATGAAATCTTAAAGAATGTATATGATATAGAAAGAATATGTGGAAAAATTGCCTTTGAAAAAGTAACACCAAAGGAAATGATTCACCTTAAAAATTCTATAGAAAAATTACCTATATTAAAAGATACTATAAATTCATCAAGTGCATCTATGCTTAAAGATTATATAAATGACTTAGATGATTTAAATGATTTATATAATCTTGTTAATGAGTCTATACTTGAAGAACCTTCAATAACTTTAAAAGATGGTAATATAATAAAATCAGATTTTAATAAAGAATTAAAAGAGCTTCGTGATATATCTAAAAATGGAGCTTATATGATAAAAGAAATAGAAAATGAAGAAAGAGAAAAAACAGGGGTTAAATCTCTTAAAATCGGATTTAATAAAGTGTTTGGGTATTTTATAGAAATAACTAAAGCTAATTTAAGTACTGCTAAAATTGATGAGTCTTATATAAGAAAGCAAACACTAAGTAATGCTGAAAGATTTATAACTCCAAAACTTAAAGAAATAGAAGATAAAATATTAAATGCTGAAGAAAAAATTAAATCTTTAGAGTATGAAATATTTGTAAATATAAGAAATGAAATTTATAAAAACATAGATAGAATACAAAAAGTATCTAAAACTATAGCAAATATAGATGTATTTGTATCGCTAGCTACTGTAGCTTATATAAATAACTATGTAAGGCCTAATATAAATGAAGATGACAAATTAGATATAAAAAATGGTCGTCATCCAGTTGTTGAAAATATAGTTGGAGAAGAAAACTTTGTTCCAAATGATACTTATTTAAACACTGGTGAAAATATAATAAACATAATAACAGGACCAAATATGGCAGGTAAGTCAACATATATGAGGCAAACGGCAGTAATTGCTTTAATGGCACATATTGGTTCATTTGTACCAGCAGAATATGCAAATATACCAATACTTGATAGAATATTTACAAGAGTTGGAGCAAGTGATGATTTATCACAAGGACAATCAACATTTATGGTTGAAATGAGTGAAGTATCTCACATACTTAAAAATGCCACAGATAAAAGTTTAGTAATACTTGATGAAATCGGAAGAGGGACAAGTACTTATGATGGTATAAGCTTAGCATGGTCAATAGTTGAATATATTCAAAGTAAAATAAAATGTAAGACTTTATTTGCAACACATTATCATGAATTAACTGACCTTGAAAATGAATTTAGTGAAGTTAAAAATTATTCAATAGCAGTTAAAGAAGATAATGACAACATAATATTCTTAAGAAAAATAATACCAACTGGAGCGGACAAGAGTTATGGTATATATGTTGCAAAACTTGCAAAGCTTCCAGAGGAAGTTATAGATAGATCAAGAGAAATACTAAATGATTTAGAAAAAAATCATATATATAATAGTGTAGCTATAAATAAAGATAGTGATAAAATTTCTGAAAACATTAATACTGTAGAAACAGCATCAAATAATATTAAATTATATCTTGAAAATATAAAAGAGTTAGAAAAAGAGATACTAACTTTAAAAGAAAATAGCTTTAAAGAAGAATTTGAAAGTTTAAAATTAGAACATGAATCTTTAGTTAGAAACTATGAAGATATTAAATCTAAAAATGATAAATTAAATATAGAAAATAAAGATTTATCTAAAAAAATTAAAGATAATGAAGTAAATTCACAAATAGCAGTAACTCAAATGAGTTTCGATACTATAGGTGATAATAACTTAAAGGATGAAATATTAAACTTAGACTTGCTTAATATGACTCCATTAGATGCAATAAATGCATTATATTCATTACAAAAGAAAGCTAAAAATAATTAACAGCTAAAATACCCTAAAAATCATTTAGTAAATATTAAGCTTAGATGTTAGAAATGGGGATGATAATATGAATAGAATTAATATATTAGACGATTTAACTATAAACAAAATAGCTGCAGGAGAGGTCGTGGAAAGACCTTCTTCTGTAGTTAAAGAATTGATAGAAAACTCTATTGATGCAGGAAGTACTAAAGTAGTTATAGATATACAAGATGGTGGGAAAAAGCTTATAAGAATAACTGACAATGGTTGTGGAATAGCATCTAGTGAAGTTGATAAATCATTTTTAAGACATGCTACAAGTAAGATTAAAAATATAGATGATTTATATGATTTATATTCTCTTGGATTTAGAGGAGAAGCATTAGCATCTATTAGTGCAGTATCAAAGCTTGAAATGATAACTAAAACAAAAGATGAGCCTATAGGAACTAAAGTTATAGTTGAAGGTGGAAATATTGTATCTAAAGAGCCAGTAGGATCACATAATGGTACAACTATTATAATAAAAGATATATTTTTTAATACACCAGCTCGTCAAAAATTCTTAAAATCAACTCATGCTGAAACTATAAACATAAGTGATTTAATAAATAAACTTGCAATAGGAAACCCTAAGGTTCAATTTAAATATGTAAATAATAATAAATCAATGCTTACAACACCAGGAGATAATAAATTATTAAGCGTTATAAGAAGTATATATGGAAAAGAAATTTGTGAGAATTTAATAGAGATAGATTATGAATGTAAATATTTTAAGATAAATGGGTATATAGGAAATAATAATATCTATAGATCTAATAAAAATTTACAACATATATATATAAACAAAAGATTTGTAAAAAGTAAGATAGTTTTAGATGCTATAAATGAAGCTTATAAAGGTATTATACCTATTAATAAACATTCAATATGCTTTATACAGTTAAAAATAAATCCAGCTAGTATAGATGTTAATATACACCCAACAAAGCTTGAAGTTAAATTTGAAAATGAAAAGGAAATGTATATTGAACTTAGAGATATACTAAGAAAAACTTTACTTTCATCATCATTAATAGGAAAATATGAAACATATGATAAAAAAGAAGAAACTAAAAATATTTTAGTAAAAGAAAATAATAATCAAATTAAAAATATATATGAAAATAAAGAGCCTAAAGATATAAAAGTAATTGAGAAAAATTATGAAAAGCCAATAGACTCATTTATGTCATTTAATGATATTATAAAAGGTGAAAATAACACAGAAAAAGATAAAGAATATATATATGAGAAAACATCAACAACTAATACAAATGAATTAGATAATATAAAGATAATTAAAGAAAATTCTAGTTGTGAATATATAATAGAAGGTAATATTAGCTTAGAAAATTCTTTTACTACTGAAGATATAGAAAAGTTAGATAAAGAAAAAGAATATCAAGAAAGCGTATATAATCAAGATGATGAGAACAAAGAAAAAAATTTAAATTATAAATCTAGTAGTGCATATATAAATAAAATTGAATATAGTAATAAACTTACAGAAGAAATAGGAAATATAGAGGACAATATTCAAGAACAATTTTTTGAAGAAACTCCATCTAATAAGTTTTCATTAGCAGGATATAATGTTATAGGAACAATATTTGATACCTATATAATATTGTCTAAAGGAAACTCTATGTATTTGCTTGATCAACATGCAGCCCATGAGAAAATACTTTATGAAAGATATATGGACAAGTTTTATAAATCTAGTATAAATATGCAGATGTTACTAGATCCAATAGTGCTTGAATTATCTAATATAGATATGTTACATGTTGAAAATAACTTAGATTTATTTATGAAATTTGGTTTTGAAATTGAATTATTTGGTAATAATCATATAATGATAAGATGTGTACCAACAATATTTGGTGTTCCTGAATCTGAAAAATTTATACTACAAATAATTGATAATATAGACGAAATAAAAAACAACTATGAGTTAAAAGGAGAAAAATTTGCATCTATGGCGTGTAGAGCGGCTATAAAAGCAAATGATAAAATTCAAAGTATTGAAATTAAAAGCTTACTTAATGAACTTGAAACTTGTGAAAATCCTTTTACATGTCCTCATGGTAGACCAACAATAGTAGAAATAACTAAAACAGAAATAGAAAAAATGTTTAAACGAATTATGTAGTTTAGAAAGGATTAACATGAAAAAAATTCCAATTATAATACTTACAGGACCAACAGCAGTTGGAAAAACTAACTTATCAATAGACCTTGCAAAAGAGTTAAATGCTGAAATTATATCTGCAGATTCAATGCAAATATATAAATATATGGATATAGGTAGCGCTAAGGTAACAATCGATGAAATGCAAGGTATAAAACACTACTTAGTAGATGAAGTAACTCCAGACTATGTATTTTCAGTATCTGAATTTCAAAAAAGAGCGGATAGCTATATAGAAAAAATAAGTGAAAATAATAAAAAAATTTTAATAACTGGAGGTACAGGACTTTATTTAAATTCATTAATTTATAATATGGATTTTGCAAAATCTGATGCAAATAATGAGCTTCGAGAAAAATTAAGAATAGAACTTGAAGAAAATGGAATAGATTATATGCATAATAAGTTAAAAGAATTAGACCCTGAAGCTGCTAAAAGAATTCATAAAAATAACACTAAAAGAGTTATAAGAGCTCTTGAAGTTTGTTTAAGTGGAGAAAAAATGAATGATTTTTCTAAGGATTTAAAATTTAATGAAAAATATAATCCTATAATAATAGTTTTAAATAGAGAAAGAGATCATTTATATGAAAGAATAAATAAGCGTGTAGATATAATGATAGATAATGGTTTAATAGATGAAGTTAAAAACTTACTTAAAATGGGATATACAAAAGATATGATATCTATGCAGGGTATAGGATACAAAGAAATAATAAAATATTTAGATGGTGAGTATACATTAGATGAGGCAATAGAAATAATAAAAAGAGATTCAAGAAGGTATGCAAAGCGCCAATTAACTTGGTTTAGAAGATATAATGATGCAAAATGGTTTAATTTAGATGAATATAGTGATAACCAAGTACTTAAAAATGATATAATGATGCATATTGAAAAAATGCTATAAATTATATAAAATATAATAAAAGGAATGGTAAATTTTACTGAATTAATTAAATTATCGGGAGGATATATACAAATGAAAAATACAGCTATAAACTTACAAGATTTATTTTTAAATAATGCAAGAAAAGAAAGAATACCTGTTACAATATATTTAATGAATGGAGTTAAAGTAAATGGACAAGTAAAAGGGTTTGATAGTTATATAATAATGCTAGAAGATGAAAAAAGACAACAAAATATGATATATAAGCATGCAGTATCAACTATACAACCTACTAGACATATAAATATGCAAAGTAATAATCAACAAAATAATGGATTTAATAAATAGATAAAAATGTGAATCAAATTGTATTTGATTCACATTTTTTTATATACCTAATATAGATTTAATCTATACTTAAAAGTTGAATTATATGAAATTTCTATTTAACTTTACTTTTAAAATAAAATTTATATAATATAAAATGTTGAAAAAAGTGTAAAATAATAAAAAAGTGGGGGATTAGATATGAAATTAACTAAAAAAGCAAAAGCTTTAATAATGAGTACAATGATAATTGCAACATTAGGTAGTATGGTTGGATGTTCATCAAATAATAGTGACTCAACTTATAATAAGGTAGATTCTGCTAAAACAGAAAAACTAACTTCAGATAATGAAAAAACATTAGTTATAGATGTAAGAAGTGTAGATGAATATGCTAAAGGTCATTTAGCAGATGCAATAAATATACCATTTGATAAGTTTGAAGAAAAAATCAATGAATTAGATGGTTATAAGGATCAAAAGATTATATTAATATGTAATACTGGAAATAAAAGTGGAAAAGCTGCTCAAATGCTAGTAGATAACGGATTTAATAAAGTATACAATGCAGAAGATGGTATGGATGAATTTGATTACTCTACAGTAACTTACACAAATGTCACAGGAAGTGAATTTGAAAATATGATAGCAAAAAATAAGGATGCTATTATAGTAGATGTAAGAGATGCTAAGGACTATGAAAAAAGTCATATAGAAAACTCAATAAATATACCAATAGATGAGTTTGAGTCAAGATTTAATGAACTAGAAGAATATAAAGGAAAAGATATATTAATCTATTGCTCAATAGGAAGACGAAGTGCTAAAGCAGCAGGAATATTAATAGATAATGGATATACTAATGTTTATAATGTAGTAGATGGTGTAACAGAGTATGATTTTAAACTAGTTAAATAAATATATATAAGATTTTATATATATTTTTATATAAATTTAGAAAAGAGGCGAATTAAAATTAATAATAAAGAAATAAATAAAGGACTTAATAAATCATTTTGGATTACAATTGGTATTATATTAGCTTTAGTTTTAATATATTTATTTGTTCCAACTGTAAATGATGTTATAAATAATATGACATCTTATTTAGTTAAACTTGATATGGAAGGATTAAAAGAATATATATTATCTTTTGGTATTTGGGGGCCGATAGTATCTTTCTTATTAATGGTACTTCAATCTGTAGCTGCACCTCTTCCAGCATTTGTAATAACTTTTGCAAATGCAGCTTTATTTGGATGGGTGTATGGTGCAATACTTTCATGGAGTAGTGCTATGGCTGGAGCAGCAGTATGTTTTTATATAGCTAAATTTTTAGGAAGAAATACAGTTGAGAATTTAACTAGTAAATTTGCATTAGATGATGTAGATAAATTTTTTGTAAAGTACGGAAAGCATACAATATTAATAGCAAGATTATTACCGTTTATGTCTTTTGATTTAGTAAGTTATGCGGCAGGATTAACATCAATGAGCTTTACATCATTCTTTATAGCAACAGGTATAGGTCAACTTCCAGCTACGATAGTATATTCATATGTTGGAGGTATGCTAACTGGAGGAGCTAAGTTAATGATGACTGGATTACTTACATTATTTGCATTAAGTATATTAATATACGTTATTAAGAAAATATGGAACGAAAAAAATTATAAATAGTTTAAAATAGTAATATTAAATCTTTTGAAATTATAGAATCATTTTTATTGATATGATTTATGATTCTTTATATTTCATCTTAAATATAAAGAATTAGATATATAGTATCTTTAATTTATAGTAATATTTTTGTAGTTCATAATTTTATGTCATTTCATATAAAGTTATGTTGTAGTTATTATTACTACAACATGAACATAAATTTATGAACTATTTTTTATTAACTTTTAGATGTTCAATTCAACATGATAATTTATCTTTAATTTTAATTTAGTTAATGTCATTATATATTATTTTGAATAATAAGATATTTTAATATTTAAAAATATATAAGAAAAATGCTAAACTTGTAAAATTTAAAAAATAATGATATATTTTAGATATAAATAAAATAAAAGAGGAAAATTATGTATTTACCAAGTAAAATAACAGATATATTATCTAAAATAACTAAATCATATACAGTTAAGTATACAAATGGAAAAATAGAATGCATATTTATTAGTGAAAAAGATGTAAAAATACGAGCGTCAAATAAAGGATACTGTATTTATTTAAAAGGTAGTCCCATATATTTAAATGATTTAAAGTCATTAGAACCTCTTTTGGTAAAGATGAATATTTTGAATAATGATAAGATTAAAAATAATAAATCCATAAAAGATGATTTAATAGATATTTTTTCAAAAAATAAAGATACTTTTTCTGTAGAATATAATGGACAGCATATAGTGTCTTTAAATTTAGAAAATCCTAAATTAATTATACATAAAACAAGTATTGGATATTCACTAAATATAAATAATGAAAATATATCTATAAATAATGTAGTATCCCTAAAAAAGCTTTTAATAAAAATGAATATTATAAGGCCATTAAAAAAGAAAAATATTACAAAAGATGTTTATGATTGTAAATTTGAGCAACTTATGTTGGAGATATAGACAGATTACCTTTAAAAGAGGTTGAACTAATATATAGTTCAATCTTTTTAGTTTATCTAAATATATAATAAACTTTAAGTATTTTGAATTCAAAATTAAAAAATAGGATAATTACATATAAGGCTTTCTGTAAAACATGGAATATCCTTTTACATTTTAGGATAATGAAGTAAATTTATTATAGGAGGATAAGAATGACAAAAGTAAACTTAAGTAAAAAAACTTTAGATGATATAAGAATGAATGAAAATAATTGCATAAACTGTAAAAAATGCTATAATTCATGCCCTATGATGAATAAATACTCTTCATCGCCAAAAGAACTTATGGAAAAGATAATAAAAGATAAAGGTGTAGATAAAAATATACCGTATTCTTGTTTTTTTTGTGAAATATGTAATCTAAAATGTCCTAAAGATATAAAAATAAAAGAGATGTTTTATGACATTAGAAAAGATATTTTTAATAATAAAAATATAAAAGATATTGGATATAATAGTGTAAAAATCCATCAGACTAATAGTTTTTCACCTGTATTTTCAAAGTCTTTCTTAAATAAAAATACTAAGAAGTTATTCTTTCCAGGGTGTAGCTTATCAAGTTATAGCCCGGAAATAGTTTTGAAAACATATGAGTATTTAAAAGAGAATATATCTGATTTATCAATAGCATTTAAATGCTGTGGTAAGCCAACCTTATCAATGGGAGATGTGGATAAATTTAAAATATATTACTCTCAAGTAGAAAATTTATTTTTAGAAAATAAAATTGAAGAAGTTATAGTAGCGTGTCCAAATTGTTTTAATACTATAAAAAAATATAGCAAATCGGTTAAAGTAAAAACTATATGGGAAGTTGTAAATGAAAATTCAATTCCTAATAATTTAATAAATCATTATAGCGATTTAGATATTAAATTCAGCTTACATGATCCATGTCCTATAAGATATGAATCAAAAATTCATGATAATGTTAGATTGATATTAAAGTTAATAGGAATAAAAATAGTAGAATTTGATAAAAGTAGAGAAAATACAGAGTGTTGTGGATCTGGAGGTATGCTTAGAGTAACAAATCCTAAACTAGCTTTAGAACAAACTAATAAAAGAGCTAGTGAAGCTAAAACTGATACAGTTATATCTTATTGTGAGTCTTGTTGTGAGGCTATGATGATTGCAAATAAAAATACTCTTCATGTATTAGATTTTATGTTTAATGAAGATGTTATAAATAAAAGTAAATTTACTCAAGATAAAATATCTACCATAAAAAAATGGAAAAACAGATATAAATCTATAAAATTAATTAAAGATTAATAATAAGATTTTAATTTAAAAATATGATAATATAATACTTTAGAAAAAGAGGTGATATTTTGATAAAAAAATACAAAACAGCATGTAAGGTAACAATTTATACAGTTATATTAATGCTTATATCAATTATTATATATAAGGTCTATAAAATGAATTTAGGAGTAGATGATATAAAAAATTATGTTGAGTCTTTTGGAAAGTTAGGACCAATAATATACATAATAATGTTTTCTCTAGTTCCTCTTACACTTTTTCCAGATTCAATACTTGCAATTTCAAGCGGTATTATATTTGGATTAGTAAATGGATATATTTATACTGCAATTGGAGCTTTAATAGGGGCAACAATATCATTTTATATATCTAGAAAGTTAGGAAGAAATGTAGTAAAAAAACTTACAAAAGAAAAATTAGATAAGGTAGAAAATATGATAAATGAAAAAGGATTCTTTATAGTACTTATACTAAGGCTCATTCCTTTATTTCCATTTGATGTAATTAGTTATGGTTCTGGCTTAACAAGTATAAAATATAAAGATTTCTTACTTGCAACTTTTTTTGGAACGATACCAGGAATTTTTGTATTTGTAAATATTGGAGTACAATCAGTTAATATAGGAAGCAAAAGTTTTTATTTATCAATAATAGGTTTAATATTACTTTTAGTAGTATCTATAATATTAAAAAATATATTTATTACAAAAAACTTAGAAAATAATAAATAAAACCTAGGAGGTAAAATGTTAGATACACATGCAAGAAAATATGTAAATCCAATAATTGAATTAGGAGCTAAATTTCTTTTAAAATTAAATCTAACTCCTAATAATGTAACAATATTAGCGTTATTAATAGGGGTATCAACTTCTATATTTTTATATTTTGATATGCAAATAAGTGCAGTTATCTTACTTTGGGTATCAGGATACTTAGATGCAGTAGATGGAGCTATGGCAAGAAAAAGTAATAGTTCATCATCCTTTGGAACACTTCTTGACATTGTTTCAGATAGAATTGTAGAAGTGAGTATTGTGTTAGTACTGGGGCTTAAATTTATAGATGTAAGATACAATCTTATAATATTAACTGTATGTATACTTATGTCGATGACTATTTTTTTAACAGTTGGTGCATTAAGTGAAAAAAAAGGAGTTAAGTCATTTTATTATCAAGCAGGAGTTGCAGAAAGAAGTGAAGGATTTATATTTTTTTCACTTATGATTTTAATTCCAAGCTATTTAGGAATAATAACTAATATATTCTCAGTTCTAATAATAATAACTGCAGTTCAAAGGTTTTTAGAAGCAAAAAGATTATTACAATAATAAGGAGTTATAAAGATGAAGAAAAAAAATTACACTGTAATATTATGTATTATGATGATTTTATCCCTAGTAGGATGTTCAAAATCTCAAAAAATAAGTGATACAAATAGTAATATAAATATATTAGATAATAGTTATGATGAAATTTTAAAAAATGCCAAAGGAACTACAGTAAACTTTTATGGATATGGTGGTAATGAAGTTATGAACAAATGGTTTGACACTTACGTAATACCACAAATGAAAGAAAAATACGATATAAAAGTAAAAAGAGTAGGAATGAATATTGATGATATAATGAATAAATTATTATCAGAAAAGCAAGCTAAAAGCGAAGAAGGAGTAATGGATGTAGTTTGGATAAATGGTGAAAATTTTAAAACAGCAAAAGAAAATAATCTACTATTTGGAGCATTTACAGAAAAACTTCCTAATTTTAATGATTACATAGATAAAAATTCAGAAACTATAAATACTGATTTTGGAACTTCTGTAAATGGATTAGAAGCACCATGGGGTAAATCAGAGTTTGTAGTAATTAAAGATAGTGGTAAAGTAACTCAAAATATAGAAGATACTGAAACATTAAAAGAAGCAATAATCAAAAATCCAGGTAAATTTACATATCCTGCATTACCTGATTTTGAAGGAAGCGCATTTGTAAGAAATGTAATATATGATATAGTAGGATATGAAAATTTAATTAACTTACCTGAGAATGAAGATGAAGTTAGAAAAGTTATACAACCAGCTATGGATTATTTAAATGAAATTAAACCATATTTATGGAATAAGGGAGAAACATATCCTGCTACTATAGCACAACTAGACAATATGTATTCAGATGGTGAAGTTTACTTTACAATGACTTATTCACCAAATACTATAAAAGGAAAAATTGATAGTAATGAATATAGTAAGGATACAGAAATAATAGCATTTGATAAAGGAAATATAAGTAATACTCACTTTTTAACAATACCTGAAAATGCACCTAACAAAGAAGGGGCTATGGTACTTATAAACTTTTTAATGAGTATAGATGCTCAGGCTTCAAAAACTGATACTTCTAATTGGGGTGATATGACTGTATTAGATATGGATAAGGTACCGAACGAAGAAAAGTCTAAATTTAGTGAAGCTGCAGAATTTGGAGAGACATTACCAGAGTTAAATGCAGGATTAGTACCTATAATAGAAAAGATATGGATTGAAGAGGTTTTACAAAATGGAAAATAAGCTAAAACCATATATATTGTTAGCACCTATTACTATTATATTAATAGGTATAATGGGATTTGGAATAGCTAATTGCATAATGCAAAGTTTAGGTTATATGCCATATATAGGTGAAAAAAATATTAGTTTTAGATTTTATAAAGAAATTATAGGAGATTCTATGTTTTTAGAATCTCTTATATTTAGTTTAAAAACATCATTTATATCATCTACAGTATCAGTTTTTATAGGAGTGATACTAGCATATTTTTTATCACAAGAAAAATTATCTAAAATAAAAGAATCACTATTAAACTTACCTGTTATAATTCCACATATAGTTGTAGTAATGTTAATGATAACTATATTTTCTCAGTCAGGAATAATTTCAAGAATATTATATTTATTAAATATTATAAGTGATTCATCTCAATTCATGTCTTTAGTTTCTGATAAAAATGGAGTAGGGGTAATATTGGTATATTTATGGAAAGGAATCCCATTTACTATTGTAACATCTTATAATATTTTGAAAAATATAAGTAATAATTTAGAAAAAGTAGCATTAAATTTAGGAGCTAGTAAGTTACAATATTTTAGATATATAATATTACCATTAGCTTCACCAACAATAATATCTTCATTTATAATTTTATTTGCTTTTTCTTTTGGTTCATTTGAAGTACCATTTTTAATAGGTCCAACAATACCTAAAGCACTTTCTGTTAGTGCATATACAAGTTATATAAGTTCAAACTTGTCTCAAAGACCATATGCTATGGTTATAAATGTTATATTATCTAGTTTAAGTTTTATACTTCTTATTGTATATAATAAAATTTTAGAAAAGATAAATAAATATAAAATTTAGGAGGAGATATTAAAGTGAATTTAAAGAAAATAATAATAGAATTGGCTATTATAGCTTTTATATTTCCTTTAATAATATTGGGGATTTGGAGTGTAACAGGTTCTTGGATATATCCAAGTATTTTACCACAAGGTTATTCATTAAGAGGATTTCAATATATATTAAGTTTAGATAATATATTAATATTAATAAATAGCATAATATTATCAATTTTAGTTGTATTTATTACAATAGTGATTAGTATTCCAGCAGCTAAGGCGCTATCTTTATACAATTTTAAAGGAAAGAGATTTTTTGAATTATTAGTATTATCACCAGTAATTATACCTACAATATCAATAGCAATGGGAGTACACATTTTTTTTATAAAGTTAAAATTAGCAAATACATATATAGGAGTAATAATTATAAATATATTACCTTGCATACCTTATGCTGTAAGAATTATAGGTGATATGTATAAATTAATTGGAGATAAGTTAGAAATACAAGCAAAAATGCTTGGAGCAAGCAAGATAGATATATTTAGATATGTTACACTACCTTTATTGCTACCTAGTATACTAGGAGCATCAAGTATGTGTTTTATAATAGTATTTAGTCAATACTTTTTAACTATGCTTATAGGAGGCGGAACTGTAATTACTTACCCTATGATTATGTTTCCGTATATACAAAGTGGAGATAGAGTAATAGCATCTATGTATAGTATAGTATTTTTAGGTGTAAGTATAATAGTTTTAATACTAATAGAAAAAAGGATAAAATCTTACTATAAAAACAGCATCAATTTATTTTAATATATAAGATATTAAGGAGAAATAAATATGTCATCAGTTAAACTTATTAATATAAATAAAAGTTTTGATGAAAAGACAGTATTAGAAAATATAAATATAGATATAAAAGATGGAGAAATAGTATCATTACTAGGAGTATCTGGATGTGGAAAAAGTACAACACTACAATTAATAGCAGGACTTATTAATCCAGATAGTGGGGATATAACTTTTAATGATAAGTCAGTGCTAAATATACCAACAGGAAAAAGAGAAGCAGTAATAGTATTTCAAGATTATTTACTATTTCCACATATGAGTGTATATGAAAATATTGAATTTGGTTTAAAAGTGAAAAATATAAATAAGAAAATTAGAAAAGATAAAGTTGATGAATTAATAAGACTTGTAAAATTAAATGGTTATGAAAATAAGTATCCATCAGAATTATCAGGAGGGCAAAAACAAAGAGTTGCTATAGCAAGAACCCTAGCCGTAAATCCTAAAGTATTATTATTAGATGAACCTTTTTCAAACTTAGATATAAATTTAAGGAATGAAATGAGAGAATTTGTTTTGAATTTACAGAAGAAATTAAATATAACTACTATACTTGTTACTCATGATAAAGAAGAAGCACTTATAATGAGTGATAAAATAGCTGTTATGGTAAATGGTAAAATAGAGCAGTTTGATAAACCTGATATATTATATCAAAAACCTAAAACTAAATCAGTTGCTAATATATTTGGAGAAAGAAACTATATAAAAGGAAAAATAGTAAATGAAGTATTTAAAAGTAATATATTAGATATAGATGCAAAAGGATATGATGATTTAGATGTTGTTGAAGCTATGATTCCTAAAGAATGTATAAAATTACATAGTTCAAATTATAATGATGGTATAGATGGATATGTACAAAAAAAGCAGTATGTAGGAGATAAAACTTTTTATGATATTAACATAAAAGGAGAAGTATTAAAATGTACATCTATATCTAATGAATATAATAAGGGAGACTTTGTAAAAATATGTGTCGATATAAATAATATAGTATTTTTAAAATTATAAAAATAAGATGAGTATAATAAATATATTTATTTTAAGAAAAGAATAGTTGAAAAGCAATTTATATTAAACAACAAAATATACAGTTAAACAATATAATAATTATAGATACTACATAATTTGTATTATATGATTTAAATATATTATCGTATATAAAGCCTTTAACAACAATATTGTTAAAGGCTTTATTATATTAAATTGAACATATTTATATCTACTTAAATATAATAACTTTATAATTTAAACTATCAATATTAAGGAGATACAAAGATGGAAGAATCTATTCAAACAATACAAAGTAATACACTTTTAATAATATTTGCAGTGGTAGCATTAACGGGAATCATATGTAGCAAAATAAGTGATATACTTAAAATACCAGATATAGTTTTATACTTAATAGCAGGTATAATAATAGGTCCATCTGTATTAGAATTTATAAATACAAGCAATTATCAGGTAGAAAATCAGATTATATTAACTTTTGGATCTGCATTTATACTTTACCTTGGAGGAAAAGAAATAAGTTTAAAAGTATTAAAGGATGTAAAAGTAACTGTATTTTTATTATCAAGTATTGGAGTTTTAGTATGTACGCTTATAGTATCAAAAGTAGTTAGTTTGTCATTTGGAGTACCTTTTTTAACGGCTTTATTATCTGGTGCAATAATTGCATCTACAGATCCAGCTACGCTTGTTCCGATATTTAATCAAACTAGTATAAAGGATAAAATAAAGCAAACTATAATAAGTGAATCAGCATTTAATGATGCAACTGGGGCTATACTCACATCTGCAGTATTAACTATAATATTATCAGGTAAATTTTCATTTATTGAAAATATATATGAATTAAGTATAATGGTTGTAGTTGGAGTAGTAATAGGTGTTGTTACAGGTATAATTTTATTACATCTTATAAATGATAAACCATATGGTATATTTAAAGATTTTGCACCTATAATATCTATTTTATCTGTAATAATTGCTTATGAAGTTGCAACTAAATTAGGCGGAAGTGGATATATGGCGTGTTTTATAGTTGGGATAATAAATAGAAATAAGAAAAATTTTCGAGTATGGTTATCACAAAAATCATATGATGCAGATTATTATGTAGCTGAAACTTTAGGAACTATATGTCGTATGTCTATATTTATTATACTAGGAAGTCAAGTAGATTTATCTATGTTAGGTAAATACTTTGTACCATCACTATTAGTAGTTTTAAGTCTTATGTTTATAGCAAGACCTATATGTGTAATTTTATGTACAGTATTTGATAGAAAAGCTAAATGGAACAAAAAAGAAATACTTTTTATGATGTGGGTAAGAGAAACTGGTGTAATACCAGCTGCACTTTGTGGTATTATATCTACTATGAATGTTCCTAATAATGAAATAATATCATCTATAGTATTTATGACAATACTTATAACTATTATTATTCAAGGTAGTACAACTAAAATAATAGCTAAAAAATTAGGTGTGTTAGAAGAGATAGAATAAATAATAATTAGAAAATATGAAAAAATACTCTATAATATAAATTTTTATATTATAGAGTATTTTTACGTATGATAATTTATTTTATATAAAATACTTTTTATGCAGAGTAATTTTCATTAAATATATAATAGGTATAAAATAACTAAGTGAATTATATATATTTTTTTGGATAACTTAAAACTATATAACTAAATATGTGGAGGACTCAATATGAAGAAAAAAGGTTTTAAGTTGCCTACAGCATATAGTATATTGTTAATTATTACAATATTAATAGCTATAATAACTCAATTTATACCAGGAGTAAATTCTGCAAAATTTTCAGATATTGTAATGGCACCTATAAATGGTTTAAAAGATGCTATAGATATATCTTTATACGTACTTTTAATGGGTGGATTTTTAGGTATAGTAACAAAAACTGGCGCACTTGATGCAGGTATAGGAGCAGTTGTTAAAAAATTAAATGGAAAAGAATTACTATTAATACCTATACTTATGTTTATATTCTCTCTAGGAGGAACTAGTTATGGTATGGCAGAAGAGACATTAGCATTTTATGCATTAGTTACAGCAACTATGATGGCTGCAGGATTTGATTCATTAACAGCAGTAGCAACTATAATTTTAGGAGCTGGTAGTGGTGTTTTAGGTTCTACTGTTAATCCATTTTTAGTATCTACAAGTATAGATTCTTTAAAAGGAGTTGGAATAGTAGCTAATCAAGCTATAGTTATAGGAATTGGTGTAATATTATGGTTATCATCTTTATTTATATCTATATTTTTTGTGATGAATTATGCAAAAAAAGTAAAAAATGATAAAAATGCATCTATTTTGTCTACAAAAGAATATAAAAATGCAAAAGAAGCATTTATGGATAGTAATAAAGAAACAATAGAATTTACAACAAAGAGAAAAATTGTAATTTGCTTATTTATAATCTCTTTTATAGTCATGATATTAGGGGTAATACCTTGGGAGAGATTTGGTATAAGTATATTTAAAGAAACATTATTTTTAACAGGAGAATCTTTTGGTAATTGGTGGTTTTCAGAACTTGCTGCTTGGTTTACATTGATGGCAATTATAATAGGTATAGTTTATGGATTTAATGAAAAGGAAATAGTAACAGCAATAATAGAAGGTGCTTCAGAAATGGTTGGTGTAGCACTTATAATAGGTATTTCCAGAGGTATATCATTTATTATGTCATCTACAAATTTAGATATATATGTATTAAATAGAGCATCTACAACACTTACTGGAATGTCACCGATACTATTTACTAATATAGCATTTTTAATATATATAGGACTATCATTTTTAATTCCATCAACTTCAGGGCTTGCAAGTCTATCTGTACCAATATTTGGACCTCTTGCTAAAACATTAGGATTTGCACCTGAAATAGTTATATCTATATTAAGTGCAGGTAGTGGTCTTGTAAATTTGATAACACCAACATCAGGGGTTATTATGGGTGGATTAGCCATTTCAAAAGTTGAATACACTACATGGATAAAATTTGGAACTAAAATAGTTGTATGCATATATATATCTTTAGCTATTATATTATCAATCGCTATAATGATAATAAAATAAATGAATATTTTATTATTTGATGAATTATCATATTAAGTCAAGAACTTAAAAATAACAAAAAATAGCTCATAAGTTTATGTTCATGTTACAGTAATAATAACCACAAAATAACTTTACATGAAAGGACATAAAATTATGAACTACAAACATATTACCATAAATGAAAGGTGCTGTATAGATAATTTCTTAGACTTAGGATGGAGTATAAGAAAAATCGCAAAACATCTGAATAGAAATGCATATACAATTTCAAGAAATATCAGAAGAAACTATATTAATGGAAAATATTTAGCTCATATAGCAAATGAAACTTACATAAATCTTATTATCAACTTGATAACTACCTTTTACATTAAGTATATAGTGAATAATATATTGCTCTCTTATAGCATGACCCAAAATATAAGATGGTTTACGAATTTCTATTCCACAAAACATAAATATAAATCAATATTATTTTGGTTAGTTGATTCTAAATACTTAACATCTTTATTATCATAATATATGTATGAGGACATATAAAAACAACTTTTGTATATTTTATATAACATTAAACCATGTTTTGTTAACATAAGTATATATTATTTTAATATATAAGTATGTATAATATTTGATATAAAGTAAAATTTAAGTAAAAAATATATGAACGGGGGGAGTATACAATGTCAATTGTTTACGATGCAAGTAGCCAAACTTTTAATTTAAGTACATCAAAAACGAGCTATATTATAAAGGTTTTAGATTCTAAGCATATAGCACATATTTATTGGGGAAAGAAA
>CAJFPU010000015.1:0-4554 GCA_904418825.1 uncultured Romboutsia sp.
AAATTTAATAGATATAAAGTTTAAAAGAGCATTAAAGAAAAATGATGAATATGTATGTAAAAGCATATAGACTTTAAATAAAATTACTTTTTTATTTAATTTTTAAGAGAATTGAATAATTATGCTTTTATGACCTATTGAAATTTAAAAAATATACATTTAGAATAAAATAAAAAATTTGATAAGACTACTTTTATATAGATTATTTTTTTTATATGTAATATAATTTTTAAATCTAAATTTAATAGCTAGAAAATTATATTATATGAAAGGTGAAGTTTAATAATGGAATTTATAAATTTAATTATTGCATTTTTAGTATGTATACTTATTGGTTTTATTATATTTATTTTAACAATAAATATATTTATAGTTAGAAAACCTAATGATAAGGAATGGAAAAAAATTATTGGACTAAAAGTGCATCATTTTACAACATTAGAAAATGCTAGAAAAATAAATATGGGTGATGGATATATCCACTTGAAAGCATCAAAAACATTAATATCTAAATGCTATAACTGGTTTAGACCAAGTGTATATTTTTTTATAGATGATGGAAATACAACTAAACTTATGAAATATTTAAATATAAAAAATAGTGAACATATTAAAATAATAGTAGAAGTTTCAGATTTAGATAAAAAAAATATTAGACTAAGAAGATATGACAATGTGTTAATTTATACAGGAGACTATAGAGGAAAAGGTAAAATATACTTGTAAAATATTGTATAGTATAGTCAATTATGAAATTGGGGGAGTGAATATATGAATTATGAAAATATAATGGATATATTAAAGAAAAGATATAATAATAAAGTATTAATGATACTTAAATTTACATCTAGAGAAGATTTTTCAGAAGATGTTTTAGATGGAAATCTATATATGAATACAGCTAAATTTTTTAGAGAGTATGAAGAAGAACATAATATAAAAGGAATTGGGGATAAAAATGAATTAAAATTAGAAATGTTACCTCAAATGCTTACTATAAATATAGGTGATAAAGAAATAAAATTAAAACCAACAGGAAATGCAGTTTTTGAATATGATAATGATAAAGAAATGCCTATGTATTGTATGACTTATTTAACAATACATGATTTTGATATTATTGAATATGATGGAAGTAATGCTCTAATAGGTTTAAATCTTGATATTGATATGTTAAGTAAGGATTTTGGAGAATATGTAACTATAATTAATGGTGATGAATTAAAAAAAAGAATATTTATTAAGTTAGAGGAATATGATATGGAGGGAGTATTTGGATTTGTAAAGTATGAAGAAAAATATGATGTAAAGAGAACTGAGAAATTTTTATCAGGTTCAATAGATAGATTTCTATATAAAGATAAATATTATGAATACCAAAAAGAGTGTAGACTTATAATAGATAGTTATGTAGATGATGATAAGTATTTTAGAATAGGGGATATAAGAGATATAGCTAAAAGTTGTAAAACATCAGAACTTAAAGAGGAATTGATTATTAAAATTGAAAATATACAAATTCAAGATTAAATAGAATTATAATTTTAAGTTAGTAGATAGATTTAGTAATAAGTCTATCTATTTTACTTTTAATAAATATTTATAAAAGTATGATTTTATTATAATAATTGGTTGCTTTAGTGACTAGATTATATACTTATTTTTACAATACTATATCTTTGGGTTAATACTATTGAAGTATTTATGTAAGTATATAATTAAACAATGTAATAAGAATACTTAAGCAAAAACTTATATGAAGAAAGACTATAATATTGAATATTATTATATGATATAATTTGAATAGATAATAGAAGGTAAATTATAGAGGGAGAGAAATAAGTTGTTATGAAGTTAATTAAATCATTAAGTAATAAGTTTAGGAGCTTATCTAAAGTAATGAAAACTATTATATTAATAGTATTAGTACCAATAGTATTATTTGGAGGAATATTTGTATATGCTACATCAACAGTTCTTATAGATACTATTTTTGGAACAGATTTATCAAAGACAGTAAATAATGAAGAATATCAAAAAGAACAACAAGAAAAGTTAGAAGCAGAAAATAAAGTAAAAGAGGAAGAAAAACAACAGGAAGAGCAGGTCAAAAAAGAAGAGTTGGTAGATAAAAATAAAATTAAAGAAGAAAGTGTAAAACAAACTTCTATCACTAACGAAGTTGAGGAAACTAAAGAAAATAAAAAGAACAATAAAACTAATAAAAAAGAACAATCTAAAAAAGATAAGATAAGTTATGATAAGTTAGAAACATTATACTTAGATATAAACTCAGATATGACATATGATGAAGTATTATCAAAAGTACAAGAAAGTGGATTACCATTTAGTGAAACAAAATTTAATGGAAGTAAAGCAATAAAAGTTGCATTTGAAGAAGGTGTTACTCCTCAAAAATATGCAGACAGCGGTGACTATGTGGATATAAGTTTTTATGATGAAGATAGAAATGGAAATTATATATTTGGAACGATAGAATACTTTAACAATAATAAATTTGTTACTGTGTTTGAATATAGAGATGGTGTATATTGGGACTTTAGTAAAGGTAAAGATAGAGGATATTATATAAATAACTATCAAAGTGTTATGGGTAGTAAAGAAGAAAAGTATATTAAAGTAAATAGTAAGAAAGAACAGCTAAAGTATATAAAAAATTATGAGAATAAATAAAATGATAATTTAAGATAGTAGATAGTTTTAGTAATAAGACTATCTATTTTATTTTTATAATAAAAATATGATTTTATTTATATGATATAATATATTTAATTTTTATTTATTGGAGGAAAAATATAAAAATGAATAAAGGGTATATTGCTATAACTGATAATAATTGGGCTAATTTTATCAAGCAAAATAAATTAAGTAGTGTTAATTTTTGGTGTAAGAAAAAATCATTTAAAGCTATTAATAAAGATGATATATTTTTCTTTCTAAAAAAAAATAATGATGAAGAAAAGAAAACAAAACAAGAAAGAAAAATTGTAGGATATGGTATATTTGAAAAATTTGAAGTATTAAATATAAATGATGCATGGAGTAAATATGGCATAGGTAATGGATGTAGTAGTATAGAATTGTTTAATGATAAAATAAATTCTATGTTTAGACTAAAAGGTGATGAAGTTAAAATAGGTAGTATAATACTTAATGAAGTTATTATGTTTGATGAACCTATATATTTAAGTAAGATAGGTATAGAGTTTGCTAATGCAATTGTGTCTGGAAAAACAATAACTATAGAAGAGGTAAATACTATTTTAAATTCTGTAGATATTGAAATTGATTATCTAGAAGAAGATGAAAATATATCCTTAGAAGATATAGAATTGGAAGAAGGAGAAAATATAAAAAGAATAATAAATTCAAGAAAAAGAAATAAAAAATCAAGAGAATTAAAATTGAAACAGGCTATAGAAAAACATGGTAAAGCATTTTGTGAAGTTTGCAAAGAAGATGATATTGTAGTTTTAGATGTCCACCACGATAAAACTCAAGTATTTAATATGGAAAAAGGACATAAAACTAAATTATCTGATTTGAGAATTATATGTGCAAATTGTCATAGAAAGGTTCATGGTCATAAAATTACAGTAGATGAATTAATAGAAAAATATTAAAAATAGTGGAGTAAATATATTAAATTAATAATAAAATATCGAATTTATTCTAAAAAATAGGTATTGCAATTATTAAATTATAGTACCTATTTTTTATTTTTTTACTTTTCATAGTAATGAATGTAAATAGTTACCTAGATGATTTATTAAGAGGACTATAAAATGAAGTTATATGTAATAAAAGATTATATTAGACAATATGGACTATATTATATTTATATACATATATACGACAATAAAATTATATATGTAGGGAAATATAATATAGCAAGAGATTTTGTAAATAGAAATAGTGAATACAAAGAATATATAGAAAATATAGGTAAGTAAAATATAAAGTCATATATAATAGAAGAAAGTTATGATGAAGAATTGATGATATAATTTGAAATGCAAGAAGAGGAAATAAGTTTACATTAAGAAAATCTGTAGTAAAACTTACGTTAGATAATATTTTTATAAATAAGTACGATAATATAATAGAGTTAGATAAATTAGGTTTTCACAATACGGAAATAGTTATATTTTATAAAGGAAAATGAAGAACACATAAAGGTTATAAATGGATTTATAAAGAAGATTATTTTATAGAAAAATATAGCTTAGTGTATGTTATATAATATGTATAAATTATATTAATATAATAATAAGTAATTATATCTAATTTCTATTTTAATATATATATTGATTTATGTTATATAAATGCTTGATTATAATATAAATTTATAGTATCATAAAAATGAATATAACATAGATATAGAGCTACTTTGGGAGTTTTAGAAGTTATTCACTGTTATTATAGATATAATAGAAGATGATGTTATCAAATGCTAACGTACTTGTACTTGATGACCCAACTAACCACTTAGACCTAGAAAGTATAACTTCTGTAAACAAAGGTTTAGAAAAA
>CAJFPU010000015.1:4611-30262 GCA_904418825.1 uncultured Romboutsia sp.
TGGAATAATGGATAGAAAAACTACTTTAGATGAGTATCTTGAAAACAAAGATATACAAGCTAAGTTAAAAGAAATGTATGCTGTTAAAAATGCATAATTGAGAGTATATAAGTAAACTATAAATACACCTTTTAAATATATGATAATACTCATTTTGAGTGGGTAAATGTTCATATGTTTATAAGGTGTATTTTTATTTTTAATTTATAAAAAGTAATTATTATAAATAATAAAAGATATATCTCAAGTGCTATATAAATACGTTACTTGAGATATATCTTACTAGATTTAGATTAAAATGCACATTCTATAAGATTAATATTTCTATATTCTACAGACATTGGAATAAATCTAATTCTACCAGATTCACAAGCTATTCTAAATCCTTGAATACTTCTACGATCAGAGCTATCTACTAACATAAAGAAGTTAGAAGGATTAAAACCTCTCCTCATTTCTATTCTAACTACTGCCATTTTTTTGCAATTATTTATAGTAAACTGTCCACCACCAGGAGATATAAAAGGTGTAGGAGACTGCTCATTATTAGGAGCTGAAAAAGAAGCAGGAGATTGCCCACCACTAGGAGCTGAAAAAGGATTAGGAGACTGCCCATTACCTGGAGCTGAAAAAGGATTAGGAGATTGTCCATTACTTGGAGATGTAAAAGGGTTAGGAGATTGTCCACCATTCGGAGATGTAAAAGGATTAGGAGACTGCCCCTCATTAGGTAATATATAAGGAGAGTTATTATCTATTTCTGGATAGTTAAAATTACCATTGTTATTATATTCATTATAATCCTCTAAACCTTCAATAGGCATAGAAGGCGCAATTAAGTTAGCAACTTTTACGTATTCATTTGTAAAATCCATATCAGGATATGCATTTTGTAACATTCTAAGATATACGCCCATAAATTTATAATAATTTTCCCAACATTCTTGCCAATAATTTTTTTTCATTGATGATTCCCCCTTGTCTGATATAAATGTTGTTCAATATATCATATGTAAATATTAGAAAATAGTTCTTATTTATGTGATGTGATTTACTTTAAAAATTATATATGCTATTTAATTTATTGAGATAGTTAAATAGCATAATTGAAAATTATATAGTTTAATAAGATACATTTTGATAGTTAGAAAATTTTATATACTAATTTTAAAATGTTTATTAAAATAATTAGCAATTAGTGAAACAGATTAAATTAAGCAATATATATAAAAGTGTATTATATAAGACAAAGTTCGATATGAATTTCTGTATTTTATTTATAACATATGATAAAATATATAATATCATCTTATATAAAAAATAATTTAATATTATAAATTTAAAAGGAGAATAATATGAGAATAGTAGACTTGATGAATAGAACTACAGCTTTAATAACTATGCTAAGTGTTGTATATGCTCTTATAGACCAGAAAATAATATTTTTAGCGCCTATATTAACAATATCTATACCTTATAGATTTATGAAATACAAAGAAAAAGAAAGATTCAATGATAATAGAAAAATATTAAATAACTTATTTTTATTCAACTTAATTACATTCATAGGAGTATCAGCTGTAACTAATAGAATGAGTGTAGATATATTTGAGATAATAGTAAATATATTTATAACTTTTGCTTATTTTAAAATATTATATATTATAAATAAAAAAAAGATAGAATTATACAATAATCCTCAAATGGTATATGATAAAATAAATAAAAAGATAGATACACTAGAAATGGTATATGAGAAGATTGAAGAAAATATGAAAAATGCTGAAACAGAAAAAGATAAAACTTCAATGGAATCTAAATTAAATACTATAAGATGCAAAGTAGCTGAATTAAAAAGACAATCAGAAATTATTAAAGCTCAAATAGAAGCGAAAAATAATAATCATAATATCAATGAATAAAATATACTAGTTAATATTATAGTGAAAATATATCAAATATATCAGATATAGAAACAGTTAAAGTTATCAAATCTATAGATATTTCAAAAGGTTATGGATAATTAACTATTTATTCTACAAATAAAATAAGTTCTATAAATCAGTAAGTAGAAATATTATAATAAGGGCATCATAAATATTTGATGTCTTTTTATTTTATAAATAAATGATTATATGTATATAATCATAATAAGAAATGGAAGGAATATATTATGTCGAATATAATGGCTAAAAATGTTTAAAAATATATATTACTTTCTAATATGGTTGTATTTTTTGAGTTTTCAATGATGAGAACTAGGCAAGATATAGACCAAAAACTTTTAGCAGAGTTTTATTATCAATATAGAAATGAAAAAGTCTTTATAAGAAAATTATTTTATTTAACAGAAACTAAGTTTGGTAGAGTATAAGTATGTATGACTGCAGACATAGAATGAGCCATATAGGATAATCATGTGATACTCCTATGGTCATTAAATACAAAGAAGTTTAAAGTAAAAAAATAAATTGACTAAAGGAATATGATATTATAATTATATAAAAATAGTTAATAATGGGGGAAGTATATATGGATAAATATGTAAATTGGGTAAATGAAATTAAAATACAAAATACTATAAAATCATTAGAAGACAATAACATGAAAGGTTATTTTGCAAATGATAAGAATGAGCTTATAAAAATAATAGATACTCTTACCAATGAAGGTGATACTGTTAGTTGTGGGGGATCTATGACATTATTTGAAACAGGTGTTATAGATTATTTAAGAAGTGGAAGGTTTAATTTTTTAGACAGATATGAAGAAAATTTAACTAAGGAAGATTTAAAAAAATTATATAGAAAGACTTTTAGCGCAGATGTTTTCTTTACTAGTACTAATGCCATAACAGAAAATGGAGAATTATATAATGTAGATGGCAATGGAAATAGAATTGCAGCTATGCTTTATGGACCAGATAAAGTTATAGTAGTTGCTGGAGTTAATAAAATAGTAAAAAATATTAATGAAGCTGTAGAGCGAAATAAAAGTATGTGTGCACCAGCAAATGTTAAAAGATTAAATGCTAATACACCATGCAAAATAAAAGGACATTGTATGGATTGTAGTAGCTTAGATAGAATATGTTGTGAGTATGCAATTATAAAAAGACAAAGAACTGCAGATAGAATTCATGTAATACTTTTAAATGAAAATTTTGGTTATTAATATAAAAAAGGATATACTAAAATAATAAAGGTATATCCTTTTTTATATATAATATATATCATGAAGGTTAAATTTAAAGGAGGTTTTATGAGAAAAGTAAAGCTTATATACAATCCAAATTCAGGTGAAAAATCTATAGTAAATAGTTTAGATTTTATAATTAGTATATATCAAAAACATAACATTACACTTATACCCTATAGAATTGATAAAAATGAGTGTATAGATAAAGCCTTTTTAGATATAGATGATACATATGAGCATTTAATAATAGCAGGTGGAGATGGAACAATAGACATAATAATAAATACTATGAAAAATTTAAATATAGATATGCCAGTTGGAATACTTCCAGTTGGTACAGCTAATGATTTTGCACATTCTCTTGGATTAGAATTTGATATAAAAAAAGCAGTAAATAATATAATAAATTCTGAGGGAAAAAATTTTGATATAGGAAAAATAAATGATAAGTATTTTATAAATGTAGCAAGTGCAGGTATGTTTACAGATGTATCTCAAAAGATAAATCCAGATTTTAAAAATTATATGGGAAGAGTAGCATATTATATAACTGGAATAGAAGAAGCACTTCACATGAGAGCATTTAACATAAAGGTAAAATCTAAAGAAGTAAAGTATCAAGGAAATATGTATCTTATGATGGTTTTTAATGGGAAAACCGCAGGTAATTTAAATTTAGCATATAAGGCTGAATTAGACGATGGATACTTAGATGTAATTATTTTTAAAGCTATGCCAATTCCAAAATCTATACCGGTATTTATAAACATATTAAAAGGAGAGCATTTAGAGAATATAAATGAAGATGATATATTATATTTTAAAACTAAAGAGATATATATTGAATGTATGGATGAATTAATTACAGATATAGATGGTGAAAAGGGACCTGATTTTCCTCTACATATAGAATGTATAGAAGAAGGATTAAAAATATTAGGAGTGCAATAAATTAAGTAAAATAAAAAACCTACTAAGATTATTTTTAGTAGGTTTTTATATGTTAAATATTATTTTCCAGGTTTAAAAGAACTCTTTAATGGTACAACTCTATTAAATACTAATTTATCATCTGTAGTATATTTTGTATCTATAGAGAAGAACCCATTTCTTACAAATTGGAACTTATCTAATGGTTTTGCATCTTTTATTTGTGTAGGTTCAGCAAATCCTTGTAATATTTCCATAGAATTTGGATTTATTTGTTCTAAGAAGTGCTTTCCTTCATTTTCTGGAGCATCATCAAGTATTAATGGCTCATATAATCTAAATTCACAAGGAATAGCAGTATTTGCTTCTACCCAATGTATAGTAGATTTTACTTTACGTCCTGTAAATCCTGAACCACTCTTAGTTTCAGGGTCGTAAGTACAATGTACTTCTATAACATTTCCGTTTTCATCCTTTATAACATCAGTACACTTAACAAAGTATGCTCCTTTTAAACGAACTTCGTTTCCTGGGAATAATCTGAAATATTTTTTAACAGGTTCTTCCATAAAGTCTTCTTGTTCAATGTATAATTCTCTACCAAATGGAACTAATCTAGTACCTTTAGTTTCATCTTTTGCATTATTTTCAAGCTCTATCATTTCTGTTTGACCTTCTGGGTAGTTAGTTATAACTAATTTAAGTGGATTTAATATACCCATAGCAAGAGGAGCTTTAGCTTGTAAATCTTCTCTTACAAAGAAGTCAAGCATTTGACTATCAACTTTTGAATCAGCTTTAGATACACCAATTTCTGCACAGAATTTACGTATAGCATCAGCAGTATATCCTCTACGTCTAAAACCTGATATAGTAGGCATACGAGGATCATCCCATCCATCAGTAACACCTTCATCAACAAGTTGCTTTAATTTTCTCTTACTCATAACAGTATTTGTAAGGTTAAGTCTAGCGAATTCTATTTGTCTTGGAGTAGCTTCCATTTCACATTCTCTAACAACCCAATCATATAATGGTCTTTGATCTTCAAATTCTAATGTACATATAGAGTGAGTTATTCCTTCTATAGCATCTTCTAATGGATGAGCAAAGGCATACATTGGATATATACACCATTTATCACCAGTATTGTGATGAGTAGAGTGAGCTATTCTATATATTACAGGGTCTCTAAAGTTTATATTAGGAGAAGACATATCTATCTTAGCTCTTAAAACTTTTTCTCCATCTTTAAATTCTCCATTTTTCATTCTTTCAAATAGTTCTAAGTTTTCTTCAACAGATCTATTTCTGTAAGGACTTTCTTTACCAGGTTCTGTTAAAGTACCACGATATTCTCTCATTTCTTCAAAAGTTAAGTCACATACGTAAGCTTTCCCTTTTTTTATTAAAAGAACCGCTCTATTATACATTTCTTCAAAGTAATCAGATGCAAAGTATAGATTATCCCAGTCAAATCCTAACCATTTAACATCTTCTTTTATAGAGTTTACGTATTCTACATCTTCTTTTAAAGGATTTGTATCATCAAATCTTAAGTTAACTTTTCCGTTAAATTCTTTTGCAAGTCCAAAGTTTAAGCATATACTTTTGGCATGTCCGATATGTAAGTAACCATTTGGTTCGGGTGGAAAACGAGTTATAATGCTGTCATGTTTTCCAGTTTCTAAATCATTTATAACAATGTTTTTTATAAAGTTAGATGAATTAGTTTCATTTGACATTATATAATACCTCTCAATTTATTAAATTTCTATATAGTACATAATGGGTACTATAACACATATTATTAATTTTAATCTAATATGGATAAAAAATAAAGACATAATTACCTTATAATTGATAATAAAATAGATAATAAATGTTATATTTAAGATTATTATACAAATTCAAAAAAATTATGAGTATAAAATAAATATATAAATTAGATTAATTATATTAGTTATTATTAAAATGATAAGTATTTAATATATTTGATTTTATTAATATATGTAATTTTAAAATTAATAACTTGTAATTATATATATAATATGATAGACTATTTTAGTTATATTAAAAAAATAGGAATAAGGGGGGACGGCTATGAAGAAGATATATATAGTTACTACATTTACAGGTACATTTTTATCTTGCTTAATTAGAAATATAAGCAAAACCCCATATGCACACGTATCTATATCATTAAATGAAAATTTAAGACCGATGTATTCTTTTGGAAGATTAAATCCTAAAACACCAATATTTGCAGGATTTGTAGAAGAAAATATAAATGAAGGGTTATACGCTATAAAAACAAAGACTATGTGTAGGGTGTACTCGTTAATGGTAACACAAAAACAATATGATAAGCTAAGAGAGAATATATATAATGTTAGTATTAACAGAAAACAATATGCATATGATGTAAAAGCTCTTGTATACTTATCTGTAAATAAACCTAGAAAAAAAGATTATAAATATGTATGTTCTAATTTTGTAGCAGATATGTTACAAAAAAGTGAAATAAACATATTAGATAAAGAATCTCATCAAGTTAGACCAAACGACTTTTATGATTTAGATGATTTAGAGTTAGAATACGAAGGTTTACTGTCTAAGTATTATGAAAAAGATAGGGTTCATAATATTGAAGAAGTTATAAAAATATAAAATAAACACCTCTTAAATGTTTAAGGGGTGTTTATTTTATTACAAAATATGTATATAATAGTAATAATAAGTATTAGTGAAAGGAGCATAAGATGAAAAAATTAATACATACATATTTAATATCAATTATTATAGTAGCGATATATTCTTTTATAAAATTACCTGTACTAAGGTTAGATTTTTTATCTTTTATTTCAGTTTTAATAATATTTTTTGGAATAGCTGGAATAGTAGATATGATGTTAGATAGAGAAGAACATACATCTAAACTAGCAAAATATAATTTTAAAATAGCTGGTGTATTAATAATTTTTAATATAGTAGCACCATTTATAACTTCATCACCAATATTACATGCAAAAGCATATAGAAATTTAATAGGTGAAGTTAAAGAAAGTAAATTTACAAAAGATGTAAGTCCTGTAAGTGTATCAGATATTCGTTTAGTTGACGAAGATATGGCCATGAAACTTGGAGATAAAAAAATAGGTGAAGACCCAGCACTAGGAAGTGTAGCTAAACTTGGACAATTTCATATACAGAATGTAGATGGTAAGTTATATTGGGTTGCACCACTTGTACATAGAGATATAATAAAATGGATAACATCACTTAGTGGTACTGATGGATATGTAATGGTATCAGCAAGTAATCCTCAAGATGTTAGATTAGTTCAAAAAATAAATAATAAGCCTGTAAAAATAGTTTATCAACCAGAAGCATATTTCTTACAAGACCTTCATAGACATATGTATTTACAAGGAATTGTAAATGCAGGTATGACGGATTTTACATTTGAAATAGATGATGATGGAAATCCATATTGGGTAACAACTTTATATGAAAATAAAGTTGGATATAGTGGAGCAAACGCTATAGGAGTAGCTACAGTTAATGCATCAACTGGAGAAACTAAAAGATATTCTATAGAAGATGCTCCAAAATGGATTGATAGAATACAACCTGAATCATTTGTGGTAGATCAGATAAATGACTGGGGATTATATGTTAAAGGATTTTTAAATTCAGTTATATCAGAAGAAGGAGTATTACTTGCAACAGAAGGTACATCTTTAGTATATGGAAAAGATGGAAAAGCATACTGGTATACAGGAATAACTTCAGCAGGTGGGGATGAATCAACTATTGGATTTATGTTAGTTGATACACGTACTAAAGAAGCTAAACTTTATAAACAGCCTGGAGCGACAGAAACTGCAGCAATGACTTCTGCTGAAGGTAAAGTTCAAGAGAAAAACTATCAAGCTACATTCCCTGTAATGTATAATATACTTGGAAAACCAACATACGTAATGTCATTAAAAGATAAAGCTGGACTTGTAAAAATGGTTGCATTTGTATCAGTTGAAGATTATAGTGTACTAGGACTTGGTGAAAATAAAGAAGAAGCTTTAAGAAGCTATAGAGAAGCATTAGCATCAAAAGGTAACTCTATAAAAATTGAAAATGATGAAACACAACAAACGATAGAAGGAACTATAACAAGAATAAATCAAGATGTTCAAAACGGAAATACATTCTATTACTTAACAATAGATGCTGATACTTCAAGAATATTTAATGCAATGTCTAAAGTATCATCAAAACTTCCTTTAACTCAAGTTGGAGATAAAGTTAAATTATCTTATCAAAAAGAAGCAAAGGGATTAGTTGATATAAATGAGTTTGATAATTTAAATATTTCAAATGTTGAAGTAGATACAAATAAATAATAAAAATAATCGCATTTTAATATGCGATTTTTTTTACGCTTAAATAAATTATATTACTTCAATACTTGTGGATAAACTTGCAAATATAGTTATATCAATGTATTTGATTTGAGCGTAAAAAATTTTGAGCAACGGAGAAAGTCGTTGGCGACATGAATTGTTTCGACGACACGTCGCTCAAGCGAAGCGAATTTTTTATTAAAACTGTAAATTTTATACTTCTAGTTTAATATATTGATACTATAGCCAATAAATAATAACTTCGAGGAGATTTTGACATGATGATAGGAGTAGAAAAAGAAATATTAATATTAGTTAGTAAAATTAGATGTATAACAGAATCACAAGTTGGAAGATTTTTTGGGACAAGAAAAAGATTTACTAGAAAGCCATTTAAAAAAACATTAAGAAAAATGTGTAATGAGTATACTTTAAGAAAATATCCTTGCAATATAAATTACTCTGGGTATAGAGATAATAGTTATATATATTATTTAAATGGGAGCAAGATGTATAAAGGTAAAGAACTAGTTAAAGTAGTAATTGGCTCAGAATTAGCTGTAAAGCTTGAAAGTGGAGGATATAAAGTAAGACGTTTTTATAGAAATGTTAAAGTGGATAACTCCACATATGATTTATATATAGAGTATGTAGATAATTATAATGATATAAAACAAATACTAGTTGATATAAATTTAGGTGAAAATTTTAATATATTTAAGTATGCTAATATTGAAGAAAAAATAGAAAAATCAACTATACCATTTTTTGAAGTACCTAAAATATTAGTTATAACTAAAAATAATAAAGATATAAGCATATCAAATAAATTAGATATAGATATAGATTTTGTTGATACAAGTTTAAGCAAACTTTTTAAGATTATATAAATTTTAATATTAAATAAGTATTTATAGATATTAAGTTTTTTAAAGAAAGTAAGTTTTCTATAAAGGATTTATTTTATTTAAAAAACTTACTTTATCTAAAATAGTATATTAAATAATATAGATTAACTACTATTTTCTAAAAATATCATTATTTAAAATTAAAAATGAGTATCTATAAGATATGTGCTATAGATACTCATTTTTAATTTTAAATATATTTAATATAAAATAACTACTATTTTCTTTTAAATATACTTATTAATTTATTTTTAATATTATCTAAAGAGCTATAAACAACAGGTACAACTATAAGTGTAAGAGCTGTTGCAAATATAAGCCCACCACAGACAGTGACTGCTAGAGGAAGTTGAAGTTCAGCACCTTCACCAATACCAAGAGCCATTGGTAAAAGCCCAAGTATTGTAGTTAAAGCAGTCATAAGTATTGGTTGAAGTCTTGTAGGACCTGCAATTAATATTGCATCATAAGTAGATTTACCTTCAGATTTTAATCTATTAATAAGGTCAACAAGAACTATACCATTGTTTACTATTATACCTGTTAGAACTACAAATCCAATCATAGCAGGTATACTTATTGATACATTAAATAAGTATAGAGCTATTAATGCACCAATAAATGCAAGAGGAACGGTAAACATTATTATAAATGGACTAAGTAATGACTCAAATTGAGAAGCCATAACCATATAAACTAATGCAATAGATAAAATTAAAGCAAGAAGTAAGCTTGAGAATGCTTCTTTCATTTGCTCACTTTCTCCTCCAAATGATATTGTATATCCATCTGGTAACTTATAATTTTCTAAAGCTTTTTCCATATCTGAAACAACTCTACCTAAAGATCTATTATTTAAATTAGCTGATATTGTCATAGTTCTAGATTGATTAGTTCTATTTATACTTTCATAGCTATCACTTCTAGAAATAGTAGCTATATCACTTAAAGCAACTTTTTGACCTGTTTGAGTATATATATTTATATTATCAAGGTCATATAAAGTTGGTTGATTAGTGCTATCAGTAAATGTTGTAACATCAAATGTTTTTCCTTCTACAGTAAAGCTAGTAATTTTAGAACTTTGAATTCTTTGGTTAACTATTTGAGCTACCATTGAGTTTGTTATTCCATACTTAGCAGCTTTTTGTTTATCAACTTTTATATTTATTTCTTGTGAACTTTTTTCATTATTTAGTTTAATATCTATTGCTCCTTCAACTTTAGATATTTTATCTATAATATCATTACTTATTTTTTCTAAAGTTTCAAATTCATTACCTGATACAGTTATTGATATAGGAGAACTAGACATTGATGAAGTCATCATAGAATTAGCAGAGTTTACATTTATCTCAACTCCAGGAATATCTTTAACTTTTTCTCTAACAATAGATACTATATCACTATCACTTTTATCTCTATTATCTATGTCGTCTAAAACTAACATAATTGTTGCAGTTGAATCTGAATCAGAAACTGAAAGAGAAGTAGTTTTAATTTCTTTTATTTTTCCGATCTTTTCTATAACATTTTCTCCATTACTATTTATAACGTCAGTACTACTGCCTTTAGGTGAAGTAACATCAACATATACTATACCTTGATCGGTAATAGGGAAAAACTCTATACCACTTTGAGTGAATGAAAATACTCCTAGGATTGTAGAAAATACTAATATTCCTAAAATATATTTTTTATTATTAAGAGAGAATGCTAAAATATCTGAATATATATTTTTTAATTTTACTACTAACTTATTTTCTGACTTAAATGAATTATCGTTTATAAGTCTTGAAGCTAAAAGAGGAACTAATGTAAATGCAACTAAAAGTGATGATATTAAAGAAAATGTTACGGTTAATGCCATTTCTTTAAATATAGTAGCTGCTATTCCATCAACAAATACTATAGGTAAAAATACACATATAGTAGTAAGAGTTGAAGCTGTAATAGCTGAGGCAACTTCTTTAGTTCCATATATTGCACAATCAATACTTGATAATCCATTTTTCTTAAGTCTTGATATATTCTCTATAACAACTATAGAGTTGTCAACTAACATTCCTATACCAAGTGCAATACCACCAAGTGATATCATATTAAGTGTCATATTTGTAAAATACATCAATACGAAAGTTGATATTATCGATATTGGTATTGATAAAGCCATTATTAGTGTAGTTTTTATATCCTTTAAGAAGAATAATATAATAAGTATAGCTAGTATAGCTCCTATTATTGCATTTGTTTTTACTGCATTTAAAGATAAGTTTATAAATTCTGCTTGGTCAAATAAAGGTACTACGCTAAGAGATTTATTTTCTTTTTGTAGCTTGCTAATTGCATCATTTATTCTTGCAGAAACTTTAACTGAGTTAGCAGTACTTTCTTTTTGTATAGATACTATTAAGCTATCTTTTCCATTTATTTTAGAAAAGCTTGTTTTTTCCTTTGGAGCAAGAGTAACATTTGCAATATCTTTTAATTGAACAACATCCCCGCTTTGAGTAGGTATAAAGATATTTTTTATATCATCAATAGATTTAAACTTATTAGATGTTCTAACTAAAACATCATAATCTCCTTCTTTTATAGTTCCTCCAGGAATATCCATATTTTCACTTCTTATAATGTTTAAAAGAGCAGATTCGTTTATTCCAAATGAAGCTAATTTATCTGGATTTAATATTATTTTAACTTCATCAAATGAAGTTCCCGTTAAATCAACTTTAGCAACTCCATTAACTCGTTTTAAAGCAGGTGCTAACACATCATTTGCATAGCTAGATAGTTGAGATAAATCCTTTCCTTCAACGCTTATACCAAAGTTCATTATAGGCATCATATTTGGATTCATTTTCATAACAGTAGGAGCTGATGCTTCACTTGGAAGCAATGGTTTTATCATATCGATTTTTTCTCGTACTTCAATGGATGCAAAATCCATATCTGTATCCTCTTTAAATTCTAGCATTATCATGGAAGAACCTTCAGAAGATACTGAATTTATATTTTCTATATTAGTTGTTGTAAGAAGTATGCTTTCAAATGGATCTGTAATAATACTTTCTATTTCAGATGGTCCAGCTCCAGGATAAGAAGTTACTACCATAAGCATAGGTAAATTAAATGAAGGAAGCATATCTACATTTAATTTAAAAAATGATACAACTCCAAACATTAAAATAGTTATTATAGCCATAAATATAGTTACAGGCCTTTTAATACTAAAAGAAGTTATTTTCATTATTTTTCCACACCTCCAACTATATTTACTTTTTCATCAATAGATACAAACTCTTTACCTTTAGTTATTACCTTATGACCTTCACGAAGTCCTGATAAAACTTCTATATAATCATCATTTTCAATACCAAGAGATACATTTACTTTTTTTACTTTATCCTCAGGTGTAACTATATAAACATAAGGTGTATCACCATTTCTAAATAAAGCATTCTTAGATATAACTAAAGTATCTTCTCTTTTTGTATTAGGAATATATACCTGTGCAAAGCTTCCAGAAGATAGCTTTTCCTTATTAGGTAAAGTTAATTTTACTAAATTACTTTTAATATCATTTTCAACTACAGATTCAATAGATGATACTTTTCCAGTAGTATCCACCTTTTTTCCAGATTTATCTTCAATTGATACTTTATATTCATCCCCCACCTTTATAAGTCCAATATCTTTATCAGATACACTAATTTCAAGTGAAAGCTCTGAAGTATTTGATACAACTATAGGTGGATTTAATCCTAATGTGGATTTTCCAACTGTTGCATTTAAACTAGTTACATATCCATCAAAAGGTGCTTTTAGTGTATAGCTTTCTTTTGCTTCAAGTGCTGAATCATAAACCTTTTTTAATTCATCTATCTGAGTATCGATACTAGATGTATTAAATGAAGATAGACCATTTTCTATTGAAGACTTTTGAATTTCTAAAGCGCCTAATTTAGAACTAGATTCTTGAATTTTACCGCTTATTGACTCAACTTTCTTTGAAATTTCTAAAGATTTAGTTTGAAACTCTAATTGAGATATCTCATTACTTTCTAAATCATTTTTCAATTTCTCTAAATCATTTTTAGATTTTTTCAAATCATCTTGAAGACTATTTAAATTACTTTTTTCATTTTTAATATTATTATCTAATTGAGATATTTGATTTTGAGCTTGAGATAGCTGATTGCTTGCACTATTTTTACTAGATAATGCTTTTTCATATGCATCTTTAGCAGCACAAACTTGTTCATCTACACTAGAACTATCTAAAACCATTAAAACCTGATCTTTTTTTACAGCATCGCCTTTTTTAACGTTTATACTTAAAACATTAGAAGGCATTGTAGGTGATAAGGCCTCTTCTTGAAGTCCTTTAACAGAACCAGAAAATTTCCTGTATTTCTCTATGTTACTTCTATTAACATAATCAATTTGAACTGTTTGAAAATTATAAACTAAAGTCGACTTATCTTGTGATTTTCTAACAAAATAAACTCCCCCAAATCCAATAGTTATAATTGTCATTACTATTAAAATGCTTTTTCCTTTTATCAAATTTTTCCTCCTTTTCTTTAAAATAGAATTCTTATATATTTTAACATAAATAATACTTAAAGTATTAAATATTTATTGTATTTGATATTACATTTTTACTTAATTAATGACATTGATTTTATGTTAAATAATATTAATTTTACAGGGAATATTAAATATATTATAATAATTAAAAAAAGTACATAAAAATTACATTTTTCTACATCGGATTTTAAAATATGCTAATATTTATATACATGGAGGTATTTTATGAAACATAAGAATATTTTAATAATTATGATTATAACAATATTTTTTACTGGATGTTCAGCATCTAAAGAAGATACATTAATTAATGAAGGTAAGCTAGCTTTAGAAAAGCATGATTATACTAAAGCACAAGATCTTTTATCTCAAGTTTTAACTATAGATAGTACAGATGAAAATGCAAGAAGTATGTATATACAAGCTGTAAAAATGAAAGATTCAGCAGAATATGAAGAAAAGAGAAATTATGATAAATCTATTGAGTGTTTAGAGGTTATAGAAAATTTAAAAGGTGGTTCATCACAAATAAAGTCTGAAGCATCTCAAAAGAAAAAAGAACTTATAAAATTAAATGAAGAATATAAAAAAGCACAAGAAGAAAGAAAAGAAAATGCAAAAGATATATCAGGTCAGGGTAAATATAAATTAGAACAAGATGCAATAAAGGAAAATCAAAAACAAGAAGCAATAAAAGAGGAAGAAGAACAAAAAACTCAAGAAGAAGAGAATAATCAACAAAATAATCAATCAGGAAATACTCAAGATGATGATACTCAAGAAAATACTAATGGAACAACTCAAACTCCAAATAATCAATCAAGTCAACAAAATCAGCAACCGCAACAACAGCCACAAGTATAAATCTGAATTAGTTTAATAAATAAAAATATCTATCAATATTGATAGATATTTTTATTTATTATAGATTAAGTTATTTTTTTATTTGTATATGAATTTTATTTTGAATATATTTGTCTATTGAAAATTTTATAATACCAGCTATAGGAACAGATAAAAACACCCCGATTATTCCAAATAATGATCCTCCTATTAAAACTGCAGATATTATCCAAAGAGGATTAAGCCCAACTTGATCACCCATAACCTTAGGTCCTATTAAGTTTCCATCTAATTGTTGAAGTATAAGTAAAAATAAAGCTACCCATAGTGCTTTTATAGGGCTATAAACTAAAGTCATGGCAATAGGGAATACAGCACCTATAAATGGTCCGAAATAAGGTATTATATTTGTTAAAAATACTATAAATGATAAAAATAATGTATTATTAATTTTTAAAATGAATTGAAATCCTATAAAAGCCAAACAACCTATTATTAAAGAATCAATAAGTTTTCCAATAATATAATGATAAAAAATATTATGAGATACTTTGAAAAATTCAATTATATCATTAGCCTTATTTATAGGAAAGCAAGCATATAGTAGTTTTTTAAATCCGATAAATATTTTTTCTTTATCATATAGCATATATATAGACAAAATAATTCCCATTATTATATCAAATAATAAAGATGTTATACTAAAAATATATATAAATAAGTCAGAAGATACTTTAGAGAATAAATCTAAAAGTTTTGTTAATATACTATTTAAATTATTTTGAAGATGAGGTATAAGTGTTTCTAATACCTTAGATTGAGTTAAAAATTTATTTAAAAATATATTTAACATATTTATATAATTTGGTATTTCACTTATAAGTGTATTTAAGGTATTTATTATTGCTGGTATTAATAGTTTAAATCCAACACTGAATACAAAAGAGATTAATACGTATGAAAAAAATATATTAACAAGTCTATGAGATTTAAACTTTCTCTCTAAAAACATTATCATAGGATTTAATAGTAATGTTAAAAGTATTCCAATTAAAAATGGGCTCAAAAAAGACATTAATCCATTAATACTATCTAATATTTGTTTTGGAGAGTCGATAGCTTTATATAGGAGTATAGAAATAAATGCTATAAGTATATAGTATTTTATATTGTCTTTTGAAATCATAATAAACTCCTCCTTAGATAATGTTAAAAATTTCTACTAACTATATCTTATGCAAATATTAGAAAGATAAGCATTTTATATAAAATAATTTACTATGAAACTTTTATAATAAGGATATTAACCATGTATCTTTTTTTAGTACATTTAATAGATAAAGTATTTTTTAAAGAGTGAATTTTACTAAATAGGAAATTAAATATTTTAATTTTTACTTATATAGATTATATTATAATAATAAAACAAAAAATTACTTTGTTAGAAATAGTGATAAACAAACATTTTAGTGTTTATATATATAGCAAAAAGAATTTTATCAAAACTATAAGAGAAAGGTGAAATTATGAGAATAAATAAATATATAGCATCTTGTGGTGTAGCATCAAGAAGAAAAGCAGAAGAAATAATACTAGATGGTAGAGTTACTGTAAATGGAAATTTAGTTACAGAACTTGCCTTTAATATAGATGAAGAAAAAGATATAGTTGAAATTGATGGTAAGCAAATAGGAGTAGAAAAAAATAATGTTTATATTGTTTTAAACAAACCAGAAGGTTATATAACAACTGTTAAAGATCAATTTGATAGACCAAGTGTACTTGATTTAGTAAAAGACATAGATGAAAGAGTGTATCCTATAGGAAGGCTAGATTATGAAACTAGTGGATTATTAATACTTACTAATGATGGTGATTTAACTTATAAATTAACCCATCCAAAGCATGAAGTTGATAAAACTTATATGGCTATAGTTAAAGGTGTACCAAATGCACAAGAAATTAAAAACTTTGAAGAAGGTTTATATATAGAAGACTACAAAACAGCACCTGCTAAAATAAAAGTAGTTAAAATAAAAGAAGAAAAGAACTATTCAATATGTCAAATAAAAATACATGAAGGTAGAAATAGACAAGTAAGAAAAATGTGTAGAGCTATAAATCATCCAGTACTTAGACTTAGAAGAGTAGCTATGGGTAAAATAGTTTTAAAAGATTTAGAAGTAGGTCAGTATAGACATTTAACTAAAGAAGAAGTAGCTTATTTAAGAAGTATAAAGTAGAGGTAAAGTAATGAAAGTAGGAAAGTATTTAACTAAGATTACAGATATAAATAAATTATATTTAGAAAAAGTTATAAATAAAGGTGACATAGTAGTTGATGCTACTATGGGAAATGGATATGATACAAAGTATTTAGCAGAGAAGGTTGGAGAAGATGGATTTGTATATAGCTTTGATATACAAGAAGCTGCTATTAAATCTACTAAAAAGAGATTAGATAAAGAAAATCTAAGTGATAGAGTTAAGTTAATACTTGATGGCCATGAAAATATGGACAAGTATGTCAAAGAAGAAGTAAGTTGCGTTTTATTTAACTTAGGGTATCTACCAAGAGCTGACCATAATATAATAACTAAGCCAGATACTACTATTAAAGCTATTGAACATTCTTTAAATCTATTAAAACCTCATGGGGTTATAAGTATAGCAATATATACAGGGCATGAAGGTGGAATGCAAGAGAAAAATAGTGTTTATGAATTTGTAAAAAGCCTTGACCAAAATGAATTTAATGTATTAGAATCTGGGTTTATAAATCAAATAAATAATCCACCACAGCTTGTTTTGATAGAGAAGAAAAAAGAATATATAAAATAAGTTTGCAGAAAAGATTGAAAATTATTGCTATTTTTAATATATAATTATAAAATATTGTTACAGTACTTTACATTAAGTAAACATAACATAATAAGAATTATAGAGACTAAAAGGCATTTTGAAATATATACTTATGAGATAAAAATCTCATTAGGATATTTTAAAATGCTTTTTTATAATACTTTTTAGTTAAAGGTAGTGTTACTTTAAAGGATGGAAAAATAGTAAGTGAAAAACTTGGAACTTCTGTAAGAAGATAAAGTTATTAAAAATTTACATTGCTTAAAATGGAGCTTTCTTATTTAGAAAGTTCTATTTTTTTGTAAGAAAATCGTAAGAATTTGGTTAATAATTATGTAAGAAATTTATTTTATTATAAATATATAGTAAAAGCGATAAGCAATCTAGGCAATGAATTAAAAAAGGATGTGATTTTCGTGTATAATACAATAAGAAGTAATTTATAAAAGGGGTAGATACAATGTATAACATATTAGTAGTAGATGATGATAAGGAAATAGTTGAATCAATTGAAATATATTTAAAAAATGAAGGGTTCAATATATTTAAAGCTTACAATGGTATAGAAGCTTTAGAAACTTTGATAGAAAAAGAAATTCATTTAATTTTAATGGATATAATGATGCCTAAATTAGATGGAATAAAGGCAACCATAAAAATAAGAGAAGAAAAAAATATACCAATAATATTAGTATCAGCAAAAAGTGAAGATACAGATAAAATAATGGGATTAAATATAGGTGCAGATGATTATATAACAAAGCCATTTAATTTATTAGAGCTTATAGCTAGAGTTAAGTCAAATTTAAGAAGATATGTTACTTTAGGTAATTATAATAATGATAATTTTAATAAGGATCTATTAAAAAGTGGTGGACTTGAACTTAATATAGAAACAAAGGAAGTAAAAGTTGATGGAGAAATTGTAAAAATAACTCCAATAGAATTTAAAATATTAAAGCTTTTATTGTCTAACAAAGGAAGAGTATTTTCTATAGATGAGATATACGAAAAAGTGTGGAATGAAGAAAGTTTTAATGTTGAAAATACTGTTGCAGTACACATTAGAAGGATAAGAGAGAAGATTGAAATTAATCCTAAAGAACCAAGATACTTAAAGGTGGTATGGGGAGTTGGATATAAAATTGAAAAATTATGATAAAAAAATACTAAAAAATAGAACCCTTATATTTAATTGTATTTTTATTCTAGCTATATTTATGATTACTCAAGTTTTAGGAGTAATGATATGTCTTAAATTAATAAATACAAATATAACAGTTACGATAGGCATAATTGGAACTTTAAATTTTTTATTGTGTAAGGTTTTACTGTTTAACTAAAAAGGAGAGAGTATGAAAGAAAATAAAGAGTTAAAATTTAGTTTTTTAATAATAGCAATGATATCTTTGTCATTAATAATAGCAATGATATCTACAACTTTTAATTTTATTATAAATAGTAAAGGTGTTATGACAAGTTATATGCATGAGGATAAAAAGCTTATAGAAGATGATTTTTACAAAAGCAAAGCTTTTGATGAAGCTTTAATTAGACCGTTATTATATTGGACAAGTACGTCTGTAATAGATGAAAATGATAATAGAAATTATGAATTTAAAGAGCATTACGAGAAAACAAAAGATTCCGCAAAACAACAGTTATCATATATAAACAATATAAAGTATATAGCTATAAATAAAGATAGTAATGAAGTATATTCTAATACAGAATATAAAACTATAGAAGATTTTAAGAAAAATATAAAAGGTGAATGTGATGTAGAGCTATCATCTAATAATGATGTTATTAGCTATACAAAGCAAATCAAAGATAATACATTTAAAAAATTAAATGCAAATAAAGAATTAAGAGATGTTTTAAATTACAATTTATATGATTTTGATGTATGTATATCAATTAATAAAAACTTTGAAAACTATGGTTACTATGATAAAGTTTTAGCTATAAAAAATAATTTTGATGTAGAAGTAATTTATTTTAAAACTATAATAATATCTTCTATAATATCGTTAATATTATTTATAGTTTCAATATTAATATATAAAAAAATGAAATGTGAAGTTTTAGATAGAAATAGTTTTTACTTAAAGCTTTATAAAATAATACCGCTAGAGATTTATATTATAGTAGGTTTATTTTTAATATGTAATATAGTTAATTTTATAAAGACAAGTCATTTGTGGTACTATAGTATGTTAGAGTGTATAGTATATATCTTTATAGGTATATTTGGTTTATTTGTAATATACTATATTTTAAGAAAAGAAATAAAAAGCTTTGATAAACCTATAGAAATATTAAAAACTAGTTTAATAGTTAGAGTATTAATATTAGGAAAGAAAACCCTTAAAGATACTAATAAAGTAACAAAATCAGTTCCATTAGCTAAAAGAATTATAATATTAGCAGCATTAAGTGTAGGAGTTGGTACAATTGGTTGGTTTATAGGATTTTTATTCGGAAGTACTTTATTATTATTTTTATTTGGACCAATACTTAGTTTAACTATTGTTGTACTATATGTTTATTACCTAATTAAAAAGCTAGCATACTTAAGTTATATAATGGAAGGTACTGAGCGTATAAAAGGTGGCGACATACATTATAAACTAGATATTATAGATGATGATAACTTTAGCAATTTAGCAGAAAATATAAACAATATAGGAGAAGGTCTTGATAAGGCAATATATAATCAGTTAAAAAGTGAAAGATTAAAATCAGAACTTATAACTAATGTAAGCCATGACTTAAAGACACCTTTAACTTCTATAATTAACTATATAGAATTAATAAAAAAAGAAGAAGATATAAAACCTGAACATATTAAAGATTATGTAAATGTACTAGATTCAAAGTCTAAAAGATTAAAAGTTTTAATAGAAGATTTATTTGAAGCTAGTAAGGCAAGTAGTGGTAACTTAGAGCTTAATATGGAAAAAATAGATATAACTCAACTTTTAAGACAAGCCATAGGTGAGATGGAAGAAAAGTTATCAAATGCTAACTTAGATTTAAAGCTAAGAGCACCAGAAGAAAAGACTTATATAATGGCAGATGGAAAAAAATTATATAGAGTTCTTGAAAACTTATTAAGTAATATATCAAAATATTCGCTTGATAACACTAGAGTATATATTGATATAATTGAAGAGAATGATAAGGTAAAACTGACGATGAAAAATATATCATCTTATGAGTTAAATTTTGATCCTGAAGAAATTATGGAAAGATTTAAAAGAGCCGATGAGTCTAGAAACACTGAAGGTAGTGGGTTAGGTCTTGCTATTGCAAGAGACTTAGTAAATGCTCAAGGTGGTAGATTTGAGATAGATATAGATGGAGATTTATTTAAGTCAGTTGTAGAATTTAATTTAATAGATTAAATATGTAAAAGCTATGAAATTAGAATAAACTTGATTTCATAGCTTTTTATATTTTTATAATTTAGAAAATAAGGAAGATAAAATGTATATTAAAAGAAGATATAAGTATTATGAGCTATAGAATCAAAGGATAGTAGTGGTTTGGAAAATAAAGTAAATTTATCAAAAGAATATATTTATAAATATAGAATATTAAAGAATCTATAAATATATAATCAGAAAATGTTTTCAAAAAATAAAAAATATTTCACAGAATATATTAAAATTTATGTAAAAGATGATATAATATTAATAATGAATGTAATGTTTTTGCAATATACAGAAAATTTTTAAAAATTAATTATAGATTTATTTAATCAAAGGAGAAATCATGAAAGATTCAAAGCAAGAAATAAAAGATAGTAAATATTTAATATCACATATACAATCACAATATCCAAGATTTAGTAAAGGGCAAAAGCTTATAGCACAATACATTTTAAAAAATTACGATAAAGTTGCATTTATGACAGCTTGTAAGTTAGGAGAAACAGTAGGAGTTAGTGAATCTACAGTTGTAAGATTTGCAAATGCATTAGGATATTCTGGTTATCCTAAACTTCAAGATGCTCTTCAAGAACTTATAAAAAATAAATTAACAACAGTTCAAAGAGTAGATATGGTAAAAGAATTTAATGATGACTCTGCAATACTTAAAAAAATAGTAAAAAGTGATATAGATAACATAAAAGACACTTTAGATGAAATTGATGAGAAAGCTTTTGAAGAAGCTTCTAATAGAATATTAAAAGCAAGGCGAATTTATATATTAGGAATGAGAAGTTCATTTACTATAGCTCAGTATTTAGGATTTTATTTAGGTATAATATTAGATAGTGTTCATGTTATAAGAACAGATATGGGAGATGCTTTTGAACAAGTTGTAAAGATAAATGAAGATGACGTTTTAATAGCAATAAGTTTTCCTAGATATTCTACAAAATCATACCAAATAGTAAGTTATGCTAAAGAAAAAGGAGCTCATATAGTATCTTTAACAGACAGTTTATTTGCACCAGTTGCATCTCTTACAGATAATTTATTATTAGTTAAGAGTAACATGGTATCATTTGTTGATTCTTTAGTTCCGGCTTTAAGTATAGCAAATGCACTTATTGTATCAGTTGGTATGAAAGAAAAGGAAGATATAAAACAACACTTTGATGATTTAGAGGCTATTTGGGAAAAGTATTCTGTTTATGATAAATAGATTATGATAACTTTAGTATAAATTGGATAATAAATTTTAAAAGGAGTATACGCAAATAATAGTTTGTGGTACTCCTTTTATATATAATATAATTAGCTATATAAATTAGTATATCGCAAGTTAATCTAAATAAATAGTATCAACAATTTTATGAATGTAAAAACTAATATAAAAACATTAATTTTAGGAGAGTATTATGAATAAAAGAAAATACATCATGTTTACCATGATTATTATAAGTGCACTATCTATACTAGAATGGGGAATTAGTTTTTCATCTATATTTTTAATAGTATCTATGGCACTTGTATATACAGTTTTTCCTATGAAAGATTTATGTAGTAAAAGTAAGTATTTAAAGACAATTTATAATATATACAAAGCTATAATAATTATATTTGTATCTTCATTTATATTATTAGAAGGATTGATATTTTTAAATATAAATGAAACAAAAGACATAGATAAAGTAGATAATATAGATACAATAATAGTTCTTGGGGCTAAGGTAAATGGTACTGAAGTTTCTAAGACATTAAAATTAAGACTTGATAAAGCTATAGAGTATTATAATAAACATAAAGATATAAATATAATAGTATCTGGAGGTCAAGGTAATAATGAAGACATTACTGAAGCTTTAGCAATGAAAAATTATTTAGTATCAAATGGAGTTAATATAAACAATATTATAGAAGAAAATAAAGCTACTACTACATTAGAAAATATTATGTATAGCAAAAAAATACTAGATAATATGAATCATAAAGGTAAAGTACTTATAGTCACTAGCGACTATCATTTACTTAGAGGAAGATTTATCGCTAGTATGCTAGGTATAGAAAATGAAGGACTTTGTTCTATTAGTTCAATATCAGGAAGATTGTATTATATGATACGAGAATATCCAACTAGCACTATAGATTTAGTAAGATTTATGAAATATATATAATAATATGAAATTTGTATGTTAGGGAATTTATTATATGATATTTTATATTATTTATTAATCGAGCATAAATATACGAATATTAGCTTAATGAGATTTTAAAAATTAAGTAGAAATATGACGAATTACAATAATTTACAATAAATTACAACTATGCTAATATAAATATATGTTATTATGTGTCTAGTAACTCTAATAATATAGAGTTAATTCATTTTAAAGTACAGATTTATAGCTTTAAGACGGTCATCAATCTCCAAAAAGTGTGTTTAATTGTGTAATAGAAAGAAGGTATATATATGCCTTCTTTTTGTTTAATAAATATCTACAGTTATAATCACAGAATAATTATAAAAACATATTTTAGGTATAAGTAAAAATATATTTAGAGGTGATATAATGGGTTGTTGTTCGTATAGCATAGGAACAATTGTAGACATAAGTGATAATATTAATGAAGAGTATAAATTTATAACAATAGCTAAGATACCAGGTGATATATATACTTATACAAGGCTAGTGTATAGCAAAGAAACAATAATATTAGATTGCGAATATAAAGAAATAAGTATTGATGAATTAAATATAGGAGACACTATTGTTGCATTTCATTCTAATGCAATGACAATGAGTATACCTCCTCAAACATCAGTATTTATTATAGAAGTAAAATAAAACTGTAGATAGTACTACAGTTTTTATTATTTTTAGTAATTATTAAAGATTTACAATACATTCTATATAAATTTTTATTAAATTTTTTTACTAAATCCTTCACCTAAAACCTCATGAGCATCATTAATTATAATAAATGCCATAGGATCTATATTATTAACTAATTTTTTTAAATGAACTTCTTCACGTCGAGAAACCACAACAAGTAAAACATCTCTTTTTATATTAGTGTATCCACCACGTCCTTCTAAAAATGTAACTCCTCTTTCTAAATCTTTCATAATAGCTTTAGATAATTCATCAAATTTGTCAGTAACTATTATAAAAGATTTTGAAAAATCAAATCCCTCAACAATAGTATCAGATATTTTTATAGTTATATAAAGTGAAATAGTAGCGTATAATGCAGTTTCTATATTTCTAGATACAAGACCTGCAAGAACAATAACAATACCATCTATTATAAATAAAAATGTAGAGATACTTATAAATGGAAATATTTTATTTAAAATAAGACAAGCAAGTTCAGACCCACCAGTTGATGCATCTACTCTAAATAACATACCAAGACTAATACCAACTACTACACCACCTGCTATAGCTGATAATAAAATATCACTTGTTGTATTATAGGTTGTTAAACCTTCTGTAACTTTTAAAAAAAATGTTAATAATAATATACCGATTAAAGTCTTTAAAGCATCATTTTTACCTAAAATTTTAATACCAATTATAAATAATGGTATGTTAAAAGCTAAATTTATAAGCCAAAGTGGAGTATTAAATAAGCTTTTAAAGACTATAGCAAGACCTGTTAATCCACCTGATGCGATTGTATATGGCTCTAAGAACATATTAAGTCCAATAGCCATTATAAAGCATCCAAGGCATAATATTATCATGTCAAATATATATGAAATAGAATTATTTTTAATAATACCACATCCTTGTAATAAAGTTTTATATTAGATAATACATAATAATACTATTTATAAAATTATATTATTCATTATTTTTTATAATATACCTTATAGTAATAATTTAATCTAATAAAAAATATTAAAATACAAGAACTATTTACTTGAAAAAAAGATATCATATATTAAAAGGATTAGGGAGGGAATATATGGACAAGAATAATAATGAAAATAATACTAATAAAGATAGATATAATATGAATGAATATATAGAAAAAGTAAATGAAAAATATATAAAAAAAATTAGTGAAATGAGAAGTTCTAAAGATAAGATGACATTTAAGGATTGTGGAAGATATTTATGGTCGTTGATTATTTTAGGAATAAATTGGATGGTATATAAAAAGATGCTTATTGTATTATTAACAGTATTAATATTAGTTGGAGCATTAGTATGGTCACCACCAATAGGACTTATACTTTGTTTACTGACTCCTGTATTTTTAACAATACATGGTAAACATTTATACTTTAATATGAAAGATAAGTATCCAAATGTTGAAAATAGTGAAAAGCAAAGATTTTTAATCCCTTCGTCTTTATTAATTATATGGGTATTAATTATATTTGTATTTATACTTTTAATAGTTTCATTTATAGAAAAATTAATTTAAATACTAAAAATAAGAGGGCATTTTTATAGCCCTTTATTTT
>CAJFPU010000016.1 GCA_904418825.1 uncultured Romboutsia sp.
ATTTTCAAAATCATTTAAGAAATTTAAAGGAATAAGCCCAACATTATATAGAAAAGAAAAACGTAAATTTTCAAATAAACTTACCCAATTACCAGATAAATAAAAAAGTGTAATTATTATAAGTTACACTTTTTATCAATTTAAAGATTCTTGTAATTCATTAAAATCAAGTTCATACCTAATTTATTGAATTTATTTCTTATTTGTTTATATTAATGACTTTTGATTTTTTTCCACTTCCTATTGCTTTTAATATTTCATCGTGGAAAGATCCATTTATTTTATATTTAGATTTATATATAAGATACATAACTAATGCTACTATCGAAGGTATTATTGTCATTATTAATCTTATTCCTATTATAGTTGTATCTGATTGTATTGATGCACCTGCTACATATCCTGTTAATGATAATCCTATTATACTTTCATTTCTACTTCCTAATTTATACTCACCATAATCAACTATATCAGCAAGCATTACAGTCGTTGACCCTAATAAAAATCCTGAACCTATGTTTAATAAAACTGCTGATATTGATATTAATAATATACTTTGAGGTGCTATTAATCCAGAGATGAATAATGTTATTAAACCAGTCATTGGTAATATAGTTGCTAATTTAAATACTTGCTGTCTTCCAATTTTTCTTGTTATCATCGGGAATAACATAAGTCCACCTATTTCTGCTACTTTAAAGAAAGAATATACTGAGAATAAGCTTTCTTTACCTGCTACATATTTAAAGTAATAAATAGCAGCTCCACCAGCTAATTGCATTGCAAGGTTATATGCTAATACAATTCCAATAAATACTAATAATTGATCATTTTGCTTAAGTATATTAAAGGCTTGCTTTATATTCACTTTCTCACTATTAACTTGAACTTCTGTCTTCTCTTTTACATTCATACAAGTTATTATTGTAGATATTATAAATATAACTATTATTCCTAATGAAAAATATTCAAATCCCTTTAATTGGTCTCCATTTCCAAATTTATTTACTAATGTAATTCCAAATGTTGTTACTGTAAGTCCACCTAAACTTGCAAATATTCTAGGTACTACTGATATTTTTTCTCTATCTTCTTTAGTTGTAGCTAATGTTGGTATCATTGACCAATACGGTATATCCATTATTGTATAAGTCATTCCCCATAATATATACATAACTGAATAATATAAATAAAGTGATGTTCCTTCTAAGTCTGGTTTTCTAAATAATAAAAATAGTATAACTGAATTTAATATTGTTCCTATAAATATCCATGGTCTAAATTTACCAAATCTACTTCTTGTATTGTCTACAATCATTCCCATAATTGGGTCATTTATGGCATCCCATAATCTTGCAACTAAAAATAATGTTCCCACAAATGCTGGATTAATACCAATTATATCTGTAAAATAAATCATTAAAAATGTAGAAATTATCGCATATGCTAAATCTTTACCATATGCTCCTATTCCATAAGAATATTTTTCTTTAGATGATAATCTTTGCATCTAAATTCCCCCCCAAATAAAATTTTATGGTTTCTTACATGTATTGATTTTTTTATTATATTTTAAAAATTTTAGATAAATTTTTAGAAATCGTTTTCTTGTAATTTAATTATATTTCCTTTTATCTATTTTTGAAACGTATTTATGTATGAGTAATATGGTTAAATGTCGGTTTATTCTATTCTTAATATTTAATCTTAAACTATAAATTTCTAATAAAAAAGTGCCTAATAAAATTATTAGACACTTTCTTTTTAAAAATTAAATTTAATTCTTAAAAAATATAAATTAAATAATGGCCAATTATTTAACTAAAAGCATAGCTATTGCATTTATAAAGAATAATACAGCAGCTATTTTTGTTACTCTTCCAAGGAATGCTTCTTTTCCTTTTGGTTTAAAGTAGCTTTGATTTCCTTCTCCACCAAATTGTGAAGGAACAGCACTTTTCGTATCTTGTGGCATTATACTTAATATAAGAACTACTGCTAGTACACATTGTACTCCCATTAATATTGTACTTATATTCATATGTCCACCTCCTACATCTTTAGTTTGTAAATTTACTTTACACTTTAATATATCACACTAATGTAGCCAATTCAAGGTATGTAGCCTAAAATTAACCATTAGTTCAGCTTGTAATATGTATGAAAATGGTAAAATTCTATTAAAATACTTTTTACATTCTAAAAACTTTTTACTCTATAAATTTTATAATAGTTACTTTTAAATATTAAGAAGAGCTTTGAATATTTTCAAAGCTCTCTTTATATAATATCTAATTCATCTAAATTAGATTATTTCTTTAAGTTGTAGAAAGAATTCATTCCACAGTATCTAGCTTGTTCTCCAACCATTTCTTCTATTCTTAATAATTGGTTGTACTTAGCAACTCTATCAGTTCTTGATGGAGCACCAGTCTTTATTTGTCCAGCGTTTACAGCTACTGCTAAGTCAGCTATAGTTGTATCTTCTGTTTCTCCAGATCTGTGAGATATAACTGCAGTGTATCCAGCTCTCTTAGCCATTTCTATAGCATCTAAAGTTTCAGTTATTGTACCTATTTGGTTAACTTTTATTAATATAGAGTTAGCTACACCAGCTTCTATTCCTCTTTCTAATCTTTCAGTGTTAGTAACGAATAAATCGTCTCCAACTAATTGTACTTTCTTACCTAATCTATCAGTTAATATCTTCCATCCATCCCAGTCTTCTTCATCTAGACCGTCTTCTATTGTTACTATTGGGAAGTTGTTAACCCACTCTTCGTATAAATCAACCATTTGTTCAGCAGTTAATTTTTTACCTTCGTGTTTTAAATCGTAAAGTTTAGTTTCTTTGTCGTACATTTCTGTAGCAGCAACGTCAAGACCTAATCTTACGTCATCTCCTGGCTTGTATCCAGCTTTTTCTATAGCTTCAACTATTAATTCTAAAGCTTCTCTGTTTGATCCTAAGTTTGGAGCGAATCCACCTTCGTCACCTACACCACAAGCTAATCCTCTTTCAGAAAGAACTTTCTTTAATGAGTGGAATACTTCTGCACCCATTCTTAATCCTTCTTTGAATGATTTAGCTCCTACTGGTAATATCATGAATTCTTGAACGTCAACACTGTTATCAGCATGTTCTCCACCGTTTAATATGTTCATCATTGGTACTGGTAATTGCTTAGCGTTAACTCCACCTATGTATTGGAATAATGGTAATCCTAATTCTTCAGCAGCAGCTCTAGCAACAGCCATAGAAACACCTAATATAGCATTAGCCCCTAATTTACCTTTATTGTGAGTTCCATCTAATTCTATCATTAAAGTATCTATTGCAGGTTGATCAAAAGCATCCATTCCTTCTAATTCTGGAGCTATTATTTCATTTACATTAGCAACAGCTTTTTCTACACCTTTTCCTAAGTATCTTCCTTTATCTCCATCTCTTAATTCAACAGCTTCGAAAGCTCCTGTAGAAGCTCCTGATGGAACTATAGCTCTTCCTACTGATCCACTTTCTAATACTACTTCAACCTCTACTGTTGGGTTACCTCTTGAGTCTAATACTTCTCTTGCATATACTAACTCTATAACTGACATATGCTTATCTCCTCTCCAAATTATATATTCAAATTACATCATATTAAAATTTATTTGATGGGTAAATTTTGAATCTTTCTGTAATTTATTATTTTATGAAATTTATTTTATTAAAGAGTGACCAGTCATTTGTTCTGGTTGCTCTAAATTCATCATATCTAAGATTGTAGGTGCAATATCTGATAACCTACCATCTTCTTTTAATTCTACATTTTTTAATTCTTCCCCTACTACCACAAATGGTACTGGATTAGTTGAGTGAGCTGTTACAGTTGACTCTGTATCTGCATCCCACATATACTCTGCGTTACCATGGTCAGCAGTTATTATTGCTTTTCCACCTTTAGAAAGTACTTTATCTACTACTTTTCCTACGCAAGTATCAACAGCTTCTATAGCTTTAATAGCAGCTTCCATAACACCTGTATGACCTACCATATCTGGGTTAGCATAATTTACTACTATTAAATCATATCTATCTTCATCTATCTTAGCTAATAGTTTATCTGTTAATTCATAAGCACTCATCTCTGGTTGTAAATCATAAGTTGCAACCTTTGGAGATGGAATTAACAATCTATCTTCACCTTCATTAGCTTCTTCTACTCCACCATTAAAGAAGAAAGTAACGTGAGCATACTTTTCAGTTTCAGCAGCTCTTAATTGACTTTTTCCTTTTGATGCTAAGTATTCACCTAATGTATTTTCTAAACTTTGTGGTTTAAATGCTACATTAACATTTTTTATAGTTATATCGTATGTAGTTAAACATACGAAGAAAGTCTTCATATTTGGTCTTTCAAATCCAGCAAAATCAGTATCTACTATAGCTCTAGTTATTTCTCTAGCTCTATCAGGTCTAAAGTTACCAAATACTATAGAATCATCTTCTTTTATAAGTCCTAATGGCTTACCATCTTCAACTATAACTGTAGGAACAATGAATTCATCATTCTTATCATCAGCATAAGATGCCTCTATTGCTTCTTTAGCAGAAGTTGCTGTATTTCCTTTTCCACTAACCATAGCTTCATATGCAAGTTGAACTCTTTCCCATCTCTTATCTCTGTCCATAGCATAGTATCTACCAGAAACTGAAGCTATTTTTCCTACTCCAACTTCTTTCATGTAGTTTTCTATATCTTCAACAAATTCTAGAGCACTTCTTGGGTCTACATCTCTTCCATCTGTAAATGCATGTACAAATACATTTGCTACACCATTTTCTTTAGCCATTTTTATTAAAGCTTTTAAATGATCTATATGAGAGTGTACTCCACCATTAGATAATAATCCCATTAAGTGAAGAGAATGTTCTTTTGCATTTTCCATAGCTTTTAGTAAAACTTCATTTGTGAAGAAATCTCCATCAACTATAGCTTTACTAACTCTAGTTAAATCCTGATATACTATTCTCCCTGCACCGATGTTAGTATGACCAACTTCTGAGTTACCCATCTGTCCATCTGGAAGACCTACATCAAGTCCACTAGCTTGTATTAATGTATGAGGATATTCATTCATTATTTTATCTAGATTTGGAGTTTTTGAGGCAGCTATAGCGTTACCATTAGTGTTTTTACTTTCTCCAAATCCATCCATTATTATTAAAGTGATTGGTTTTTTCATATATATCTCTCCTTAGAAATTAACAAGATCCACATAATCATTAGCTTCTAAACTAGCTCCACCAACTAAAGCTCCGTCTATATCACTTTGATTCATTATTTCAGCTACGTTAGAAGGTTTAACACTTCCTCCGTATTGAATTCTAACTTCATTTGCTAACTCTCCATAAAGATTAGCTACAACTTCTCTTATGTAAGCTATAACATCGTTAGCATCTTCAGATGTAGCAGTTTTTCCAGTTCCTATAGCCCATACTGGTTCATAAGCTATAACAACTTTAGCTAAATCTTCTTTAGATACATTTTCTAAAGCTTTTTCAACTTGAACTTTACAAACATCTTTAGTGTTTCCCGCTTCTCTTTCTTCTAAAGTTTCACCAACACATAATATTGGATCTATTCCAACTTCTAATGCTTTTAAAACTTTTTTATTTACAGTTTCATCAGTTTCATTGAAGTATTGTCTTCTTTCAGAATGTCCTATCACTACATAGTCCATATCTAATTCTTTTAACATAAGTGGTGATATTTCACCTGTAAAAGCTCCCTTTTCTTCAAAGTGCATATTTTGAGCCCCTATTTTTATGTTAGTTCCTTTTGTAGCTTCTTTTAAATCTTTTAATAATGTAAATGGTGCACATATAACAGCTTCTACATTATCATTATTTACTCTATCTTTAACTGCATTTACAAAATCTAAAGCTTCTGCTATAGTTTTGTGCATCTTCCAGTTACCTGCTATTATCGGTTTTCTCATTATTTTTTCCCCCAATGTAAATTAAATCTTAGAGAAATTTGATAATCAAATTTCTCTTGATTTAATTATTTTATTTTAAGGTAGCTTTACTTTTGTAAAACTAAACTGTGGTCAAATTTATATAAACATATTGTACTTTAAAGTACTTTATAGTAATTTACAAATTTATTTGTTATCTAAAGCTACTATACCTGGTAACTCTTTACCTTCTAAGAATTCTAAAGAAGCTCCACCACCAGTTGATACGTGAGTCATCTTATCTCCAAATCCTAATTGGTTTACAGCAGCAGCACTATCTCCACCACCTATTACAGTAGTAGCATCAGTTAATGCAGCCATAGCTTTAGCAACAGCTAATGTTCCATTTGCGAAGTTTTCAAATTCAAATACTCCCATTGGTCCATTCCATACTATTGTTTTAGAAGCATTTACAGTATTTACATATTCTTCTATAGTCTTAGGTCCTATATCTAATCCCATAAATCCTTCTGGTATATTAGCATCTTCTGTTATAACAGGTGCAACATCCGCAAACTTATCAGCAACAGCATTGTCTATTGGTAATAATAATTTAACACCTTTAGCTTTTGCTTTTTCCATCATTTCTTTTGCGTATTCTACTTTTTCTTCTTCAACTAAAGAAGTTCCTATTTCATAACCTTGAGCTTTTAAGAATGTATATGCCATTCCTCCACCTATTATAAGGTTATCTACTTTTTCTAATAATTGTTCTATAACAGCTATTTTGTCCGAAACTTTTGCTCCCCCTAATATTGCCGTAAAAGGTCTAACAGGATTTTCAACTGCTTCCCCTAAAAACTTTAATTCTTTTTGTATTAAGTATCCACAAGCTCTTTCTTCTAAGAATTGTCCTGCTCCAACTGTTGAACAGTGTGCTCTATGAGCTGTTCCAAATGCATCATTTACATATACATCAGCAAGTGAAGCTAATTCCTTAGAGAAGTTTTCTTCATTTTTAGTTTCTTCTTTTCTATATCTTGTGTTTTGTAGTAAAACTACATCACCATTTTCCATTTTTTCTATAGCTGCTTTTGCATTTTCCCCAACAACATTATCATCAGCAGCAAATACTACTTCTTTGTTTAACATTTCAGATAATCTTTTTGCAACCGGTGCTAAAGATAATTCTGGTTTAGCTTCCCCTTTTGGTTTTCCTAAATGAGAGCATAATATAACTTTCGCTCCATTTTCTATTAAATATTTTATAGTTGGAAGTGCTCCATTTAGTCTATTTTCATCTGTTATAACACCGTCTTTTAATGGAACGTTGAAATCACATCTTACTAAAACTTTTTTTCCGTTTACGTTTATATCTTCGATTGTTTTTTTATTAAGCATTGACATCGTTATCTCTCCTCTCAAAAAGAAACCCTTTAGTAATTAATTTATAATAATATATTCATCCTAATTTGTTTACTTCTAAAAAAGTCCGTAATTTGTAGCAAAACGCTACAAACTCGGACTTATATGAAATTACTTAGCTAAGTTAGCGAAGTATCCTAATGTTCTTATTAATTGAGCTGTATAAGACATTTCGTTATCGTACCAAGAAACAACTTTAACTAATTGTTCTCCATTTACTTCCATAACTCTTGTTTGAGTTGCATCGAATAATGATCCGTAGTTTATTCCTATTATATCAGAAGAAACTAATGGCTCTTCAGTGTATCCGAAAGATTCATTTGAAGCAGCTTTCATAGCAGCGTTTATTTCTTCTACTGTAACTTTCTTGTCTAATGTACAAACTAATTCAGTTAAAGAACCAGTTATAACTGGAACTCTTTGAGCTCCTCCGTCTAATTTACCTTTTAATTCAGGTATAACTAAACCTATAGCTTTTGCAGCTCCTGTAGTGTTAGGAACTATGTTAGAAGCAGCAGCTCTAGCTCTTCTTAAGTCACCTTTTCCGTGAGGACCATCTAATGTATTTTGGTCATTAGTGTATGCATGTATAGTTGTCATGAATCCTTTTTGTAATCCAAATACATCGTTTAATGTTTTAGCCATTGGTGCTAAACAGTTAGTTGTACAAGAAGCTCCTGATATAACTGTTTCAGTACCATCTAATACATCATGGTTTACATTGTATACTACAGTTTTTAAATCTCCTGTAGCTGGTGCAGATATAACAACTTTCTTAGCTCCAGCTTGTAAGTGAAGTCCAGCCTTCTCTTGAGAAGTGAAGAATCCTGTACATTCTAATACTATATCTACTCCTAATTCAGCCCATGGTAAGTCAGCTGGGTTTCTTTCAGCAGTAACTTTTATTTCTTGTCCATTAACTACGAAAGCACCTTCTTTAACTTCTATTTCACCATTGAATCTACCTTGAGCAGAGTCATACTTGAATAAGTGAGCTAATGTTTTAGCATCTGTTAAGTCGTTTATAGCAACAACTTCAAACTTATCTGTTTGTTCCATTAATTTTCTTAAAGCTAATCTTCCTATTCTCCCAAAACCATTTATAGCAACTTTAACCATTTTAATTCCTCCCTAATATGTATAATATATTTTACTAGCAATGCTAGTGATTGGCACTTATTGTTTTAATATAGCCTTAGCACTTTCTTCATCAGTTATAAGGACTATATTTTTATTTATATTAGATAATGCAATTAAAGCATTTACTTTTCCTTTACCTGCAAATATAGCGATACTTTCTTCAACGTTTTTGAATGTTTCTAAATCAATACCAGCAGTATTTAATTTATAAACTATTTCTCCTTTTTCATTGAAGTAATGACCAAAAGCTTCTCCAATTGCGCCTTTTGATATAATTTCATTGACTTTATCTTCTGGCAATTTTCTTCTTTTTGCCATTTCATCTGCTTTACCTATTGCAAATACTAATACATCTGTTTTTTGTATGTAATCTAAGGTCTTTTTTATTTCTGGTACTTGGCTAAGCGTTTTCATCGCTTCTTCACCTAGTTCATCTGGTATATTTAATAATTTATAATTTGAATGTAATTTTTTACTAGTTATAGCCACAATGTTATTTGACTGTATTTCTACATCTTTTCCCATACTGCCTCTTGCAGGAACGATGGTTACATTATTATATCTCTTATCAGTTTTTATGCTATTTGCAAATTCTAGCATTGTACTTCCACCTGTAATAGATACTATATCTCCATCTTTTAAGATACCTAAAAAATATTCAGCTCCACATCTAGCTACATCTTTTATTAAACTATTATTACTATCAAAGTTACCAGATACTAATAAAACCTTCTTTATACCTAACTTATTTCTTACTTTTTCTTGTAATGTAGATAATCCCATAATGTCATTTATGACATCTTTAAGTTTATCTAAAAGTTTAATACCTTCATACGTTATGGTCATTCCAGATACCGCTACATCTATAAGCCCTTGCTCTTTAAGAAATTCAGTTTCTGATCTTACAACCCTTTCACTTATACCTAATATATTTGATAGAGTTCTCCTTCCTACCGGTTCACTTAAAGATATTTGTCTAAGTATAGAGTACCTTCTTTCCATAAGCTCAATCACTTGCGGAATAAGTTTTTGTTGTATTTTTAATAAGTCTTTCATTTATTACTCCTTATTATATCAGGACACTTTTTGTCCCTAATATTTATTTCAGTCCCACAAGATAATTTAATTTTATATTAAATAGTTTTATTTTTCAATAGTTTTTCTAATATTTTTATATTTTTTTATAACTTATATTTCCATTTAATATTGCTTTCTTTTGCTCGATGATAATATACCTAGCTCTTCTCTATATTTAGAAATCGTCCTCCTAGCAATATTAATTCCTCTATCATTTAATAAATTTACTATTTGTTTATCACTTAATGGTTTTTTCTTATTTTCAGAATGTATTACTTCTTGTATTATCTTTTTTACACTAATACTAGATAATGTATTATTATATTTAGTTTCTATTTCACTATTAAAGAAATATTTAAATTTATATATACCAGATGGAGTTAGAATATATTTTCCATTAACCCCTCTACTAATGGTAGATTCATGAAAGCCTAAACTTTGTGCAATATCTTTCATTCTCATAGGTTTAATATATTTCTCTCCCTTATAAAAAAATTCACTTTGATTTTTTACAATTTCTTGAGCTATCTTTAATATTGTAGATTTTCTATTTTCTATACTATTAATCAGTCCTGTTGCTGAATTTAACTTTTCCTTTATAAAATTTTTAGTATTTTCATCACACTTTGAACTTTTCAAAATTTCTTTATAAAAATTACTTATTCTAACTTTCAAATTGTTACTTTCATTCATATAAACTATAAATTCATCTGCACTTTTTTCTACAATAACATCTGGCTGAATATATATACTATTTTCATCAGAAAATATTTTTCCTGGTTTTGGATTTAATGTTTTTATAATATTTACAGTATTTAAGCATTTTTGCATAGATATATTATATTTCTTGCATACTTCTTTATATTTATTTTTCCCTATTAAATGTAAATCTTTAGATACTATAATCTCTAATAATTCATTTTTTATCCCAATATTTCTAATTTGTATTATTAAGCATTCAGATAAATTTCTAGCTCCTACACCACTAGGCTCTAATTGTTGTATAATTTCTAAACAATTCTTAAATGTATTTTCATTTATATTAAGTGTATCTATTATCTCCTTTTCATCTATTCTTAAATATCCATCTTCATCTAAACTATCTATTATGTAATCACAAGTTTCTTTTTCTATTTTATTAATTTCATATAGACTAACTTGTAAATGCAAATTTTCATATAAGTTATCTGTCTCTTTTATAAGATTATCAAAATTTATATCATTACTAGCATTATAGTATAATTCATTTTTACCAATTAGATGTGAGTGTTCAATATTTTTTATATACTCTTTCCAATCTATTTCACTATGTATTTCTTCTTCTAGTAACGGATTTTCCTGTAATTCTCTTTTTATTTCTTCTTCTAATTCCAATTTGCTCATGTTTAATATTTTTAAAGATTGTTTTAACTGTGTAGTTATTATTATATTTTGAGATTGAGTCAACTCTAAACTGTTATTAAAATTCATATATTCACCTAAAATATTCCTTTTATATAAATAAAAAACCTTATACTAAATATATTTTACCATCTAAAATATATCTTCGTACAAGGTTTTTAAATTTATATAATTTTAATAAATTAATTATTACATATCTTTTAGTATATTTAATAATTCTTCTTCATTATACATATATTTAGAGTTGCAGAATTGACAACCTACTTCTGCTTGTTTATCTTCTTCTATTATTTGAGTTAAAGCAGTTTTTCCTATGGCTACTAGAGCTTCTTGTACTTTTTCTTTGCAGCATTCACATTCAAATTTAACATCTATTTTATCTAGTATTCTAGGTTGTAATCCTTCTAAAACTATATTTAACATATCTTCTGGTGTTTTACCTTCTGATAACATAGTTGTTATTGATTTTAAATTTTGAATATTTTTCTCTAATTGACTTATCGATTCTTCAGTTGCATCTGGCATTAACTGAACTATAAGACCTCCAGCACATTCTACATGTGTTTCAGTTGTTAAAACTCCTAATGCTACTACTGAAGGAGTTTGTTCTGATACTGCAAAGTAGTGTGTAAAATCTTCTGCTATTTCTCCACTTACTAATGGATAAGCTCCATTATATGGCTCTCTTAGACCTAAGTCTTTTATAACTTTAACAACTCCATTTGTACCTACTGCAGCTGCTACGTTTAACTTTCCATTTTCATAATCAGGTACTTCAACTTTAGGATTTGATACATATCCTTTAACTGTTCCGTTAACGTCTGATGTAGTAAGTATCGTTCCTATAGGTCCCCCACCTTTTATTATAACTGATAATTTGTCGCCTTTATTTTTCATCATTAACCCCATCATAGAAGTTGCAGTTAATGTTCTTCCTAAAGCTGCAGTTGCAACTTTTGAAGTTTCATGAAGTCTTCTAGCTTCTTCTACCATGTTCGTTGTTATTCCCACAAAAGCTCTTATTTGACCATTTGCACCTGTTGCTCTTATTACATAATCTTTCATAAGTTGTATTCCTCCGCTAATGACTTTATTTTTTACATATAAAGAATATTCTTTCACTATTTTCTTTTGGAGGTTCAAATGTGAAATCTCCATAAGTTTTTACATTAGTGAATCCTGATTTCTCAAGCATTTTAAGAACTTCTCTTTCTTTGTAAGCTCTTTGTTGATGAACTTCTTCAAATCTTGTAAATTTTCCATCTTCTTCTTTTATAAAGAATGCTAGTTCCATTTCTACTATATTTTCTTCTGCATCAAAATAATTTTGCCACATATACGCAACATCTTCTCTATTTTCTCCATACATGTTATTTCCTAATATAGTAGACAATTTATAATATGAACTAATATCAAATATAAATATTCCATCATCTTTTAATAATTCATAGGCTTTTTCAAATACACTTTCTAACTCATCATCATAAGTTAAGTAGTTAAATCCATCACATGCACATAATATACAGTCTAGATTCGGTACATCAAAATCTAACTCTGCTATATCTTGTTGAAGCAGTATTAATTCTACTCCTTCTTTTTCTGCTTTTTCTCTCGCTACACTAAGCATTTCTTCTGATATATCTATACCTGCTATATCATAATTTTTTTTAGTTAGTGGTATAGTTAAATTTCCTGTACCACAAGCAAGTTCTAATATATTTTGAACTTGAGCATTTTCATTTTTTATTATATCTTCTATATATTTAACCCATCCGTTGTAATCAACTTCATTCATCAGTTCATCGTATACGAATGCGAAGTCTTTATACTGTTCCATCGTCCTTTTTCGCTTCCTCCGCCTTTTTCTTTTGCTTTTTTCTTGATGTTAACATTCCACCAATTTTTCCAGCTTCTTTAGCAGTTAATCCTGCCCATCCTAACTCTGTAACTTTGTCTATTAATCCAAGCTCAGATGCAATCTCATATTTCATTATATCATTATCTGTCAATATCTTACTTTTTTTAGATTTAGTTTGACTTTTTTTACCTGGTTTATTTAAAATATCTTTTTCCATAAATAATCACCTCTTATATTTTTTATTTTTATCATCTATTTAAAATTTATTCAAATATTTAAAGGGGTATCATTTTACAAAATCTATTATTCTATTAAGTATATTGTTTTCAATATTATATATTTTAACCTTGATTAATAAGTTTATATAAAAGAACTTTTACAATAAGATGTATGTGTTAATAATGAGTATACAAAATAAGAAACAAAACTGATAAAGTAAATAAAATGTAAAAGAGTATCTTATTTTTGTACTTATAAGATACTCTTTTATATTTTATTTACTTCATAAAAGTTGCCCCATCTAAAGATTGGAATATTTGGAAGTTAGGTTTATTTCCTAATGCATAGAAACTATATACCCTTCCAGGATTTATAGTTACTCTTATTTGCCTAATTAATTGACCATTTTCATTTAATAATACGTCTACTTGATATGTTTTAGGATCTATATCTGTATATGGAGTTACTTCTTTATACTCAGCATCCTCTAAAACCATTTCTTTATCTAATAGTATATTTACCGATCTTCCATTTGGAACTAAATGTATAAATCTTACTTTAGATTTATTACCTGTTGGTATCTCCATTTCTTCTTTGATTGGTAATATTTCTATTGTCTTACCAGATTCCCCTATAACTGCTATGGTATTTAATTCGCCTGCATTAATTTCTATATTATCTGTAATTATTGGATTTTCCTTTTGATCTCTTAGAAAAACTTCTATTTTATACTTTCCTTCTGGAACATATACATATGGTGTAAAATTAGTAAATTGCACATTATTAAAAAATGGACTACCATTTAAGTATATATCTACAACATCTCCATCTACTACTGCATGCAAGGCTCTAACTAAAGAGTAATTTTCATCAAAATTTCTCACTTTGTATCCCCCTTAAATTTGAAAATATCATACTACTATCATAATATTAAGCATTTACCTTTTTTGACACTCTATAAATTTCCTATATATCAGTATCTCTTATTTCTATTTCTGTACCTTCTGGTGCTTTTATTTTAAATAATTTTTCCCCTTCAACCTCATATATAATGTGTCCATTTTTTAATTTGAAATCTGTATATCCTAAATCTTTAATTCTATTATATTCTGATTGTACATCATCAACTAAAAAACCTAAATGTACAGGTCCTGAATTTAATGAGCTCCATTTATGTAAAGTATCATTAACTTTAGCAGTTTGTAACTCTATCATAAATTCTTCATATTTTATCCAAGTATTATAACCTCTAGTATGAAAATCCTTACTTTCTTTAATCACCTTAAATCCCAATATCCTTGTATAAAAATCTAATGATTCATTATATTTATCAGTTTGAATACACACATGGTGTAGCATTTTTATACCCATTTTTATCCTCCTATTATATTTTTTTTATTTACTTTATACACATAGTAACAATTCTAATGTTATAATGTGCATAGTTTTATGGTTAATATTACTAATCATATATTGTTTTTTATTTTGTAAAATATATTTCTACTAAATTCTAACCTTTAAATTTTATAAACTTTTTTATAATTTATAAGTTATAGACATATCTTAGATACTTTACGTATATTTATAATAAAAAAGTTGCTCATTCCAAGCAACTTTTTCATTATCTATCTTCATTTGTAACATTAAATACATAAGGTATATTTCTATAATAGTCTCCGTAGTTTAATCCATATCCTACAACGAATTTATCCTCTATTTCAAATCCACAGTAATCAGGTACTAATTCTACCTTTCTTCTACTTGGCTTATCAAGTAATACACAAGATTTTACACTGTTAGGATTCTTAGCTTTTAAATGATTCATAACATGATGCATAGTAAGTGCTGTATCTGTTATATCATCAACTATTAATACATCGTATCCTTCTAAATCACAGTTAACATCTGATACTACTTTTACATGTCCACTACTTTCTTCTCCATGTCCGTAGCTTGAAGTCGTCATAAATTCAATTTTAACTGGTACAGTTATATTTCTTACTAAGTCTGCACAGAATATGAAGCTTCCCTTTAATAACGATACCACTAAAAGATTTTTTCCCTCGTAATCCTTAGATATTTGAGCTCCTAATTCTTTAAGCTTTGATGCAATTTGCTCTTCAGAACATAAAACTTCCCACTTTTTAGTTTCTATATTCATAGTTTAACCCTCCACTAATATGATGATATTATTCATTTTATAGGAGATTAAATAGTTTTGCAAGATAATTACTTAACCTTGTTCATATCATCCATTACATTTATTATAACCTCATCTGTGACTGTCATTCCTTTATCACTTACTCTACCTAAATTTTGTATACTTTCTTCTACACTTGAACCTACTATTCCATTTTTAGATGGTACGAAACAATTTTGATTTGCAATTATAGCACTTTGTACTGCTGCTGATGCTGCTGATGCTAATTTTACTGCACAACCAGATTTAGCTCCATCGCATATCATACCACTTAAACTAGCTACTATATGCTCCATAGCTCCTTCAACTTTCTTTATATCTGAACTCATTAACCAAGTTATAGCTGCTGTAGCTCCTGTTGATGCAGCAACACCACATCCACATACTGCAGATAATCTACCTGTATAATTTTTAACATAAGCAGTTATTAAATGCGATATTGCTAAAGCTTTAGCTAATTTTTCATCAGTTTGTGGGAATTTTTTATTATAAGCAACTACTGGAAGTATTGCTGTTATACCATGGTTACCACTACCATTTGAACTCATAACTGGCATTTTTATTCCTGCCATTCTAGCATCTGATGCTGCTGCTGTTATCATCATAGCGTTATTTAATAAATCATCTCCAAGTAATCCATCTTCCATAGATTTCTTTATTCCATATCCAACACCTATACCAACTTTATTATTTAATCCATAATTAGCTATTTTTTCATTCATAGCTATTCCTTCTAATAGGAATTCTATATCCTTAAAATCTAATGCTTCTATATTTTCAACTAACTCTTTTACAGTTATTGTATCTAATATATTTTCTTCATCTTCAAATGTATTTGCTACTTCTGCTGGTTGTTCTTCATTTAATAATACTTCTCCGTTAGCTTCTAAGTAAACAAAATTATCATGTTTAGTTCTTATTATAGCCTTTGATGTTCTCGTAGCTCCTTGTAAATAAACTTCTATATATACCTTTTCCTTAGTATCAGCAGGTGATATATCTATAGGAGTATTATCCATATATTCTTCTGCAAGTTTAACTTCTTCTGGTGTTAAAGTTTCTAATACTCTTAATCCATTTTCAGAGTGACCACCTATAAATCCTAAAGCTACTGATATCTTAAGACCTAATCTTTCTGTTCCTGGTATTCCTACACACATTCCATTTTTGTATACATTTGGACTAACTAATACAGAATGCTTTAATATTTCTTCCCCTAATAACTCTTTAGCTTTTGCACAAGCTAATGCTACAGCAACTGGCTCTGTACATCCTAATGCTGGTTTTACTTCTGCATTTAATATATTAACTAATTGTTCTTTTATATTTCTCATAAATTTATCCCTCCAAAATATTTTTCACACTTTTATATATAAGCAATAATCATGCCAACTTTTCTTTTTATGATAATTTTTATAAATTTTTATTATAAAATAATTATGTTGTTTTATCTAAATACAGATATAAAATAAATTCAAATATACTAACTTCTCAACTTTCTCAAAATATATCATAAAAAATATTTATACTACTTAACTGAAAATTTATTTTTATCACATAATTTTTTTCCCATAAAAAATAAATTTTATAAATTAATAAAATTATATGGTATAGTCTCAAAATAATAAAAAAAAATCTCAAAATGAGATAATGTATCATTTTGAGATTATATTATATTTATCTAATTTTCTATATAAAGTAGCTCTCGATATCCCTAAAGCTTCTGCTACTAAATCCTTGTCCTTTTTATAATTCTTGTATTTATTTAAAGCTTTTATTATCTCTCTTTTTTCTAATTCTTCTAAAGTTTCTATATTTTTATCTTCTATTAATATGTAATCATTTGACTTTTGCTTTATCTTACTTGGTAATATATCTATAGTAATTCTATTTGAATGTGACATGTTTACACTATACTCTATTATATTTTGTAATTCTCTAATATTACCTGGCCATTTATATTTTATTAAAGTATCTAGTACACCTTCATCAATATACTCTACATCTTTATTAAGTTTTCTAGCATACTCTTTAATCATAAAATCTATTAATAAAGGTATATCTTCTTTTCTTTCTCTTAAACTTGGTAAGTTTATCGGTATAACATTTAATCTATAATATAAATCTTCTCTAAATAGACCATTACTTATCATCTGTTCTAGATTTTTATTTGTAGCAGCTATCACCCTTACATCAATTAATTTATTTGAATTGGATCCAATCTTATTAAGTTCCTTTTCTTGCAATACTCTAAGTAATTTTGCTTGTAAATGAAGACTCATATCTCCTATTTCATCTAAAAATATAGTTCCTTTATGTGCTAATTCAAACTTTCCTAAATTTCCACCTTTTTTAGCTCCAGTAAATGCACCTTCTTCATATCCAAATAGTTCACTCTCTAGTAAATTATCTGGTATAGCAGCACAATTTACTGCTATAAATGGATTTTCATTTCTTTGACTATGATTATGTATAGCTCTTGCAAATAACTCTTTTCCAGTTCCACTCTCTCCCATTATCAATACTGTAGATGTTGATTGTGATGCCATCAATGCTTCACTTTTTGTATTTTTTATAATTTGACTTTCTCCAATTATATTATCAAACATTATCTTATATTCTTTATTAATCTTATTGTAATTTTTTATAGCATCTTTTTTATCTATAAAGTCTATAACATACCCTTTCAGCTCATTATTTAATACTATTTTATTTATGTTATATATCCCTCTTAATGAATGTCTTCCTTTTTTATAATAAAAACTATGTGATTTCTCTTTATCAAATTTATTAATTGGTGTTGTATTCATAAAATCTAATATGTTAAATATATTTTCACTACATATAGAATTACTTAATTTAAATATATCTTTAAACTTCGAATTATATCTATCTATATTTCCTTTTATATCAATAGATACTATTGCTTTATCCATACTATCTAGTAATGTTTCTAACTTTTTCTTTTCTAGTTCTAATTCATAAGCTTTAATCTGAGCTTTTAATTTATTAGATATTAAATCTGCCATCTTTCCTAAAAAATTAATAAGGTTTTCATGTTCTTTATTTATTCTATCTGCCTGTTTTTCATCAAAAGCTATAAGACCTATTACCCCATAAGATTTTCCATCACATACTATTGGGCAGCACATTTCTGAGAATTCTCTACAATCTAGTCTATAATAACATTCTTTACATATTTCATTACAACTAGGATCAGCTATTAATATAGTTGATTGTTCTATTATCGACTTTTTAAAAGCTGAATATCCCTTAACCTTTTTTCCAATTTTATCTAAATATATCCCAGTTCCAGCTACTCTTACCAAATTTTCATCAACTATAGTTACATCTATTTCTAAAACAGATTCTATAGCTTCTGCTATTTTTTGTATTTCATCTTTTATATGTTTTAGTGTTGTCATAATTATTTACCCTTAATTTTTTTTATGTTAAGTATATCTTTTATTTCTTTTAATAATACATATATCTTATTTAATGTAAATTGAATAGACATAAGTATTATAAAAAGCATAACCACTATTATTAAATCATAATTTATTATCATAAGTGCATATCTCCTACCTATATTATATTTAAATATAAAAGACTAGGTAAAACCTAGTCTTTTATATACTCTATTACTATCTATTTCTTTTACCTATATAAATATATCTTTCGTTCTCTATTTCTTTTATTATTCCTTTAATATTAACTTTAGAAAATAAATCAATAATTTCATTAGGATAACGATAGTTTATATTTTCACCACAAAGTCTATGCTTTAGATTTTTTAATTTAACTTTTATATTTTTTAAATTTAAATCTTCTAGTATGACTTCTCCATCTAATTTTAATACTCTATTTATTTCACTTATTACCCTATCGCAGTTAGCAGTATGATTAAAATGATCTAATATAATTACTTTATCAAAGTATTTATCTTCAAATGGTAAAAATTCTAAACTACCTTTTACAACATTACAATTTATATTTCGTATTAAAGAATAACATATATCTTCATAGCAAGTATTTTCTAATATTGTAACAGAAACTCCGAGCATTCTTAATCTGTTACCTAAGTTTCCTATATCTCCAACAAGCAGTATGTTATTACCTATAGTATATTTTATTTTATCTAAAAAACAAGTTATATCATCAGAAGTATCTGTTAAGTCCGCATTAGGTTCATAATTATGATATAGTACGCTTTTCACAGTGCTCCCCCTCTTATTTTATCATTTTATAAAATAGATTATAATAAATTAGAGGTAACTATTCAATAGGTAAATTACATAGTAAAAATGTTAAATATTATTATTTTCTAACATTTTTTTTATCTTTGAAATAGAAACTTCATATGCAACTTTCTTAATTGATTCTCCATCCTCATGTTTCTTTTCATACTCTCTACTTTGAACTCTTCCCCACATTTGTATTCTGTCACCAACTTTTAGACTCTTAGCAAATTTTGCATTTCTTCCCCATACTATTGATGGTATGTAATCAGATTTATTATATGGTCTATTTATAGCTACTAATAAATCAGTTATCTCTCTTCCTAATGGAGTTTTTCTATATATTGGCTCTTTGCATACATATCCATCTAAGAATATGCAGTTTGGATCTTTATTATCCTCTTCTTCTTCCTTTATATCTCTTACAAATATAGTTAATACTAATCTATTCTTATTATCGATATTCTTATTATAAGATCTTAATTGTCCTGTAAGGTTAACTAATTTATTATCATTTAAATCTATCTCTTCTAACAATCTTTCTGATATAGTTATAGGTAAAATATCATATGATTCACTAAGCCTATTTATTTTTATTTTTGTAGTATAAAATTTTTCTCCGAATATTTCATGGCTAAATTGTAAATCATTTTCTATTTTTCCTTTTAAATTAACTATATTAGTATCTTCTTTTACAACTATCATTTTTATCCCCCCAAAATTGTTAATTGATATATTTTATCAGAATATTTAAATCTATATAATAAATATATTTATGTACACCATTTTTTATTACTAATTACTTTTTTATTTTTTGGACACCATTACTATCTACAGTATAATTTTTTTCATATATTAACTCTGATACTGGTACCATTTCATAATTATCTTCTTCTAGCTTAGTTAATATATCATCTAAGTAATATTTTATACCATTAACATTTGCATGAAATAATACTATAGACCCTGGTTCTGAGTTTCTAACCACTCTATCTATTATATGATGTGAACCAATTTCCTTCCAATCTAATGAGTCTATATCCCATTTCACAACTTGATAACCTAATGATTTACATATCTCCATAGTTTTATCATCAACTTCACCAAATGGTGGTCTATATAAACTTGCTTCCTCACCAACTAAGTTTGATATCTTATCTGTAGTTAATTGAATCTCTTCTAATATATCTTTATCAGATAAAACTGTAGTGTTTGAATGAGTATTTGAATGGTTCCCTAACTCATGACCTTTACTATGTATCTTTTTTACTAATTCTTCATTATCATCTATCCAACTACCTACTAAAAAGAAAGTTGCTTTTACATTATGTTTATCTAATATCTCTAAGATATCTTCTATATTATTTGAACCCCAAGCAACATCAAAGCTTAAACTTATTTTTTTATCATCTGTATCCACCTTATATATAGGCATATTTGCATCACCCTGCTTATAACAGACACATCTTATTCCATAAACCATACTAAATAATAATGTCATTGTTAACATTAAAAAAAATAGACTTGAAAATAAAGATTTAGATTTTCCTAATTTTAATTTCATATTACACCTCCTTTAAAAATTCATATACTAAAATTTATTTTTTAAATTTCAAAAAATTACTATAAAAATAAATTAATTTTTTGGGCAAATTAAAACTAATCTCGAATAAAGGTGGTGTATTTCATGTCAAATATAAGAAGTGAATTTGGTAATCTTAAAGGTCATCAAGTGGAAACTGGAAGAAGAACAATAAAATTTGAAAACAGACACTATTTTAGAGAGGCTCACGGAATACAAGAAGGTATACGTAAAGATAAAAAAATAAAAATGGATAAAAAATATTAAAAATTTTTAAAACTTTTGTATATTTTCTTAAGATTTCGGGAACATTATAAATAACAACACAAGATGTTGTTAACTATCATCTAAGGAGGAAATTTACTATGTCAAACAACAATAAAACTGTAGTTCCAGAGGCGAAAGCAGCATTAAATCAAATGAAGTTAGAAATAGCTAACGAAATAGGATTAGCAAACTACGATACTATTGATAAAGGAAACTTAACAGCTAGACAAAATGGATATGTTGGTGGTTATATGACTAAGAAATTAGTTGAATTAGCTGAACAACAAATGGCTGGGAAGTAATATAGTAGATTTTGACATCAAAGTAAAAAGGCTACCAATTGGTAGCCTTTTTATTGCTAAAATAATAATAATTAAATTAACTTTAATATTTATATATAAATTATTAAATATAAATATTAAAATAAATTTATTAACTAAAATAACTAATACATTAAATATACTTTTAATTATCTATAAATTCTACTTTTATTTTTATATATTTTAGTTTAATATATTATATAGAAATAGTTTACGGAGGATGATATTATGTTTGAAAACTCATCTGAAGAATTAGCTTCTCATAAGCTTTTAATTTTATATATTTTAAATAAAATTAATATGGATTTAACTAATTCTCAAATAACGCAAGTTGTTTTAGAAACTGAAATGATGAATTATTTTTCACTTCAACAGTTTTTATCTCAGCTTATGGAATCTAAATTTTTAACTACATATAAAGAATCTGATCGAGAATATTACTCTCTTACTCAAAAAGGACTTGAGATTTTAGAATACTTTTTATCTAGAATCCCAGAAGATCTTACTAATAAAATAGATGAGTATGTTATTCTTAATAGACAAAGTTTATTATCTGATACTGAAGTAAAATCAAGTTTCATTCAACAAAATAATAATGAATTTATTGTTAATTTAAGAGTTATAGAAAATCAATCCAACTTAATAGATCTAAATTTAAATGTTTCTTCTGAGAAACAAGCTCAACAAATCTGTGATAATTGGAAAAATAACGCATCTTATATGTATGCAGAAATTATAGACTTATTAATAAAAGAAAATCACTAAGCCTACATACAAATTATTGTTGTAGGCTCTTTTCCAACTTTTATATCTTTTAGTAATATATTATCTAATGTATTATATATTTTTATTAAATTATTTTTAGTATCCGATATAAATAAAAGTTTATAATCATTTGATATTTGAAGACCTTGCGGATTTCCATCTATATTTATATAATCTAAAATTTCACCCGTATCATAATCTAATACTATTACCTTTTTATGTCCCATGTCCGCTACATATATTTGTTTAGATTTATAATTAAAACAAATTTCAACAGGTACTAAAAATTTATCTATTATTTTTTTAATTTTTAAATTTTCTTCATCTATTATCAAAACTTTTCCATCTAATGTTGATGTATATATTTCATTTTTATTTCTATCTAACTTTACATGCATTGCTTTAAAATCTATATCAATTTTTTTACATATCATTTTACTTATTGTATCTATACAAATGATTGAGTCTATACAAGCTACATATAATTTATTATTAATATAATCTATATCAAATCCATGTGGCATATTATCTACACCAATTATCCCTATAGGGTTTAATGTTTTTAAGTCTAGTACATATATACTATTTGAATCTTCATTTGATATAAATAATTCTTCATTACATAATGCTATATTACTTAACTTTCCACCAATAGATATATCATCTATAATTTTTCCTGTAGATAAATCAAGTACATATAATTCACCATCTAATGAACTTGGTATATATGCTAATTGTTGTATTTTATCTATACAGAAATTGTGCGGATATATGTTTTCATCTAACTGTACATTCATCTCAAGTTCTAATGTTGAATAATCAATTATACTAATACTTCTCGATAGATAATTAGAAATATATAACTTCAAACAATCATCCCCCTCTCCTATAATATATATACTATAGAAATATATTACATCTAGTGCTTGTATTATGCTTTTCTTTTGTGTATTATTATGTTAACTATACTATTATAATTAGGAGTTTATTTTATGAAAATCTCATTTAAACCTAGCGGTGTTTGTTGTAAAGAAATCTGTTTTGAAGTTGATGATAATAATATCATAACTAGTATTGATTTTATAGGAGGATGTCCTGGTAATCTTTTAGGACTTAAAAATTTAGTAATTGGTCAAAATGCACATGATGTCGCTAATAAATTAGCTAATATACCATGTGGTGGAAAAGTTACATCTTGCCCAGATCAATTATCTAAGGCTATAAATGAAAATCTAAAATAAATACTAATATTTTAAATATAAATTAGTCTTATAAGTTTATATTTTTAGTAATAAAATAAAAAGGTGACATTAATCACCTTTTTATTTTATTCTTTCAACATTAGTATATTGTTTAATAGTGTTCTAACAGTTCCAATCATATATAAAGATCCTGCACTTATAATTATTTCATCTTCTTTTGCATTTTTTAATGTATATTTCACTGCATCTTCTATATTTTCTTTAGATATAACATTATCTAAATACTTAGATATTTTTTCTTTTAAAATCTCACAGTTTATTGCTCTATCATTATCTGGTGTAGTTGTTATTACCTTATTAAAATAAGGAATAAGTATTTCTAAGACGGCATCGATATCTTTATCTTCTAACATCCCTATTAAAAGAGTCGCTTTTTTATCTTTAAAATTTTTCTCTATTGATTTAGCTAAAGACCTTGCTCCATCCTCATTGTGTGCTCCATCTATTATAAATGTAGGTCTATCAAGTATTTTTTCTATTCTACCTGGCCATTTTGTATTTTTAAGTCCACGTCTTATATGATCTTCATCTATATTTAAATGTTTTAATTCTTTTAAAATCTCAATAGCACTTAAAGCTAATATAGAATTATTTATTTGATGGTCTCCTATTAATTGAATTACTAAATCTTTATATCTTTTTCCTATTACTGTACAATCATATACTTGAGAGTTTATATCAGATTTCTTTATATTTATATCATCAAAATTTACTTCTATATATTTTGCATTCTTCTCTTCACATATGTCTTTTATAACATTTTTAGCTTCATCACTTTGGTCATAGACTAAGACTAGTCCATTTTCCTTTATTATTCCACCTTTTTCATAGGCAATTTTAGCAACTGTATCTCCTAATATTCCTACATGGTCTAAGCTTATAGATGTTATAACACTTAAATCTGATTTTTTTATTATATTTGTAGCATCATATCTACCACCTAATCCAACTTCAAGAACTGCAAAATCAACTCTTTGTTCATAATAATAGTAAATTGCCATTGTAGTTACTATTTCAAATTCAGTTGGATAGCTGTATCCTTGTGCTACCATTTGTTCTATTTTTTCTTTTATTAAAGTAACTATCCTAGCTACATCTTCTTCTGGTATATTTTCACCATTTATTCTTATTCTTTCTGTAAAAGTTTCTAAATATGGAGATGTATATAATCCTACTTTATATCCAGCTTCTTTTAGTATACTAGCTATAAATGAACATGTTGATCCCTTTCCATTAGTTCCTGCAACATGGATTATATTTAATTTATCTTGTGGATTTCCTAAAAATTCTAATAGTTTAGACATATTATCTAAGCCTAATCTAATTCCAAATTTATGTGTTTCTTGTATATATTTTAATGATTCTTGATAATCCATTGTTACCTCCTCAAGTATTTTATTTGCTAATATATTATATATTTTATAAATATATTACATTTTATTATAGTATATTTTTATAAATTTTGCATTTAGTGTATAATGTATATAATAAATATATTTTATTAGGGAGGATTTAATGGAAAGTACTTTAAAATTTGACAAAACTGATTTAAAACTTAGAATAGTATTTTTCTTAGTTGGACTTTTTATTATGGGGCTTGGAATATCACTTATAGCTGTTTCTAATTTTGGAAATGGACCTTGGGATGCTGTAAATATCGGATTAAGTGAAAAAACTGGTTTATCAATTGGCCTATGTATGAATATTGTAGCATTTATACAAATAATTATAGGCGGAATAATTAGAAAAGAATTTCCTAACATTGTGACTATGATAACTTCTATATTTTTAGGATTATTTATAGATTTTTGGATGTTATTTTTAGGTAATATAGTTATAACTGAAATTTTAATGAAGTTTACTTTATTTATTTTAGCTTTACCTATAATAAGTATCGGTATATCTATATATTTAGTATCTAAACTACCTAATACTCCACTTGATTACTTTATGCTGTCAATAAAGTCTAAATTCAACTTATCTTTAATGGCATCTAAAATTACATCTGAATCAATCGGGCTTGTACTTGGATTTATTTTAGGTGGTACTATTGGAATAGGTACTATTATAATTATTTTAGCAATAGGACCTATGATTCAATATTTACAAAATCCATGTAATTATGTATTTTGTAAATTATCTCAAAAAACAGAAGTAACTACTTTATAAACAATGTGTATTATATTAATTTTT
>CAJFPU010000017.1 GCA_904418825.1 uncultured Romboutsia sp.
AATCGCTCGACTTGCATGTGTTAGGCACGCCGCCAGCGTTCATCCTGAGCCAGGATCAAACTCTCAAAATAAATTCTTCGAATTTATATCGCCAACGATTTATCTTTGCTACTGCTTCAGATAAATCCGTTGCTCAAATAAATTTGATTACCTGCTCAGATTAATCATTATCTGAATATCTGGCTTGGTTTGTTTAGTTTCAATTCTATAAATTAACCTACTGTTTAATTTTCAAAGTTCTTATTTGATTTATCCCGTTTTCTTAAGGACAAGTAATAATATACTATAGATTAAACAGTAGGTCAATACTTTTTTTAAAATATTTTTTTATTTTTTTCTATAAATGTTTTTCGTACTCTTTTCTAAGTTTTTCAACAATCTTTTTCTCTATTCTAGATACTGTCATTTGAGATATTTCTAACTCTTTTGCTATTATCGACTGTGTTTTATCTAAGAAAAATCTATCTTTAAATATTTTAACTTCTAATTCATTTAAGTTTTCCATGAATTTATTTACAAAGTCTTTTTGTTCTATATTACCAAAACTACTTTCTTCTTCACCTATTTTATCTATAAGTGTAATATCTTTATCTTCAGAATCATCATTACTAGATGAATCTAATGATATTGGTTGGTATCCATAAGATGCTTCAATTGCTTCTAAAACTTCTTCTTCAGTACATCCTATACAATCAGCTATGTCCTTTACTTTAGGGTTTGTTTGATTTTGTTGCTCAAGTAATACTTTAGCTTCACTTATTTTCTTATTTAACTCTTGAACTCTCCTTGGAACTCTTAGTGTCCATACTTTATCTCTGAAATATTTCTTTATTTCACCTATTATAGTTGGTGTAGCAAAACTTGAGAATTCATACCCTTTTTCTATATCATATCTATCTATTGCATAAATCAGCGCTAATGATCCAACTTGATATAAGTCTTCATATTCAACCCCTTTATTAATGTACTTTTTAGCTAACAAGTTTACTAAATATAAATGTCTTTCAATCAGAATATTTCTAATATCTTTATTATCTTTATTTTTACTATATATTCTAAATAACTCTTTTGTATCTATATCTAGGTAATTTGTAGCATTAGCTACATTCTTCATTAAATATCAACTCCTAAATACTTAGTCATTTTTATTATTGTTCCTTGATTATCTTTTGATTCTATCTTCACTTCATCCATTAACGTTTGAATTATGAATAATCCTAATCCACTTTCTTTTAGTTGGGTTAAATCAGGTGTATCTATTGATTTTACATCATAACCTTTACCATTATCTTTTATTTCTATATCTAGACCATTTTCTAGTATAGTATATGTTATGCTTACCTTTTTATCATCACTATGCTTTATAGCATTAGTACATGCTTCTGATACCGCTACTTTAATATCTTCTATATCGTCTATTGAAAAACCTATTTTATTGGCTACTCCTGATGTAGTTAATCTTATTATACTTACAAAATCAGGATTAGCACTTATTTCCATTTTTATAGTTTCACAAGCCAAAGTCTATCCCTCCATTTTAAATATTTTATCTAGACCTGTTATAGTAAAAATCTTTTTTACGTTACTCTTTGGATTTAGTATATGTATTTCTTTATTATCCGTTTTTAACTTCTTTAAAACACCTATCATAACTCCTAGACCTGTTGAATCTATATAATCTAATTTATCTAGATTTATCTTCATGTCTAATATTTTTTCATCAGCTAAATTATGTAAATATTCTTTTAACTTATCTGCTGTTGATACATCTAACTCGCCCTTAAGTGATATCTCCCAAAAATCATTTTCATTATTTAGTTTAGATTCTATATTTATTGACATTATAATACCTCCTTATAGTTATCTTCTTTTTACAAATCTAAATACTTTCATTATATTTGTAATCTTACTTAGCATACTAACTATTTCTTCTGTATATGTTGTTATTGATGCTACATTTTCTATAGTTTCATGTATATGTCTTTCATTGTAATCTATAATTTTATATGCCTTTTCTACAACTTTATTAGTTGTATTTAGTAATTTCCCTATATATATAGCTATAATTAGAGCTGAAGTCCCTATTAAAAATGCTCCTATTTGCCATCCCAAAGTATTCATTACTTATTCTCTCCCTCATCAACAAATGTTCTACTTATAACAATCTCCTCTTCAGATATGTGTATATTATCATCTTCTGCAAAATTATCGTCTATGAAATCATTAATTTTTTCTTTTACATCATCAAATGTTCCTTGTAAAACATCCTTTGGGTTTTCTTTAATCTCATCTATTTTATTTTTTGCATCTTTTCTAAGTTCTGAACCTTTCTTAGGTGCAAAGAATAATCCAGCTATAAATCCTATTAGTGCTCCTAGTAATAAAAAATTTCCTCGCTTTTTACTCATAATATTTTCTCCTTTAAATTAAATTATATTTAAGTATATATATTATATTTAAGTTAGAAAAAGAATAGGATATAATCCTATTCTTCTTCCATCTTTATTTTTGAAATAGAAACTACATTGACTTCGTCATCAGTTTTCATTAATTTAACTCCACTAGTTACTCTTCCGAATAATGAAATCTCATTAACTCTTAATCTTATAAGTACTCCATCAGAGTTTATTATCATCATTTCATCATCTTCATTTACCATCTCTGCTCCAACAAGTTTTCCTGTCTTCTCAGCTATGTTGTAAGTTTTTATTCCTTTTCCTGCTCTTATCTGAGTTCTATATTCATTTATATCTGTTCTTTTTCCAAATCCATTTTCACTAACTACTAATACATCAGTACCTTCTTCACATAGACTCATAGATACAACTTTATCTTCATTAGATAATGTTATACCCTTAACACCCATAGCCGTTCTACCCATTGGTCTTATATCATTTTCATCGAATCTTATTGACATTCCTTCTTTTGTTACTAAAAGAATATCTTTATTACCATCAGTTACTTTAACACCTATAAGTTCATCGTCTTCTCTTAAGCCTATTGCTATTAACCCAGCTTTATTTATATTTTTAAACTCTTCTCGGTTAGTTTTCTTCACTATACCATTCTTAGTAGCTAATAATAAATATTTATTTTCATCTTTTTCATCTATTGCTAATAATGTAGCTATTTTTTCATTAGGACCTAATTGAAGTAAATTTACAATAGCAGTTCCTTTTGCTTGTCTCTTACCTTCTGGTATTTCATAAGCATTTAATCTAAATACTCTACCTTTATTTGTAAAGAATAGTAATCTACTATGCGTAGTTGTACTTACTAAGTGTTTTACGAAATCTTCTTCTCTTGTTGTAAGAGCAGATATTCCTCTTCCACCTCTTCTTTGACTCTTATAAGTATCTGCTGGAAGTCTCTTAATATATCCAAAATGAGTAAGAGTTATTGCTATTTCTTCATCCTCTATAAGGTCTCTCATATCTATTTCGCCTTCAGCATGTCTTATTTCAGTTCTTCTTTCATCTGCATAGTTTTCTTTTATTATAAGCATTTCTTCTTTTATTACATTAAGAAGTAATCTTTCATTAGCTAAGATTTCTTTTAATCTATTTATTTTCTTTATTAATTCTTCATACTCAGCTTCTATCTTATCTCTCTCTAATCCAGTAAGCCTTTGAAGTCTCATATCTAATATAGCTTGAGCTTGTATATCAGTTAAGCCAAACTTATTCATTAATCCAGTCTTAGCTTCTTGAGTTGTTTTAGATCCTCTTATTAAACTTATAACTGCATCTATATTATCTAAAGCTATTCTTAATCCTTCTAATATATGTGCTCTAGCTTCAGCTTTATTTAATTCAAATTTAGTACGTCTAGTTACTACATCTTTTTGATGTTGTACATAGTGATATAATATTTGCTTAAGATTTAATACTTTAGGTTGACCATTTACTAATGCAAGCATTATTACACTAAATGTATCTTCCATTTGAGAATGCTTATATAAGTTATTTAATACTATATTAGCATTAACATCTCTCTTAAGCTCTATAACAATTCTCATACCATTTCTGTTACTTTCATCTCTAAGATCAGATATTCCTTCTATCTTTTTATCTTTAACTAATTCAGCTATTCTTTCAACTAATTTAGCTTTATTAACTTGATATGGTATTTCAGTTACTACTATTTGTTGTTTTCCTTTTGGTAATTCTTCTATTACTGCTCTAGCTCTAACTTTAACCTTTCCTCTACCAGTTCTATAAGCTTCAGAAATACTTTCTTTACCCATTATTATTGCTGATGTAGGAAAATCTGGTCCTTTTATAAATTGCATTAAGTCATCTACTGAACATTCTTCATTATCTATTAAATGCACAGTTGCATCTATTACCTCACCTAAATTATGAGGAGGTATCGATGTAGCCATACCAACTGCTATACCATTTGAACCATTAACTAAAAGATTTGGATATCTTGAAGGTAATACAGATGGCTCTTTTAAAGACTCATCAAAGTTCGGTACAAAATCAACTGTTTCTTTTTCTATATCTCTTAATAATTCAAGAGATAATTTACTCATTTTTGCTTCTGTATAACGCATTGCAGCTGGTGCATCACCGTCTACTGAACCAAAGTTACCATGTCCATCAACTAAAAGCCCTCTAGTTGAGAAATCTTGTGCCATTCTAACCATTGCATGATAAACAGCTATGTCTCCATGTGGATGGTACTTCCCTAGAACGTCCCCAACTATACGTGCAGACTTTCTATATGGTTTATCTGGAGTTAAATTTAATTCACTCATTGAATATAATATTCTTCTATGAACTGGTTTTAGTCCATCTCTAACATCAGGAAGAGCTCTACCAACTATAACACTCATAGAATAGTCTATATAAGACTTTTTCATTTCTTCTGCTATTTCAATAGGGAGTATTCTATTATTTTCTTCCATTGATACTCATCCCCTTTCTATATATCTAAGTTTCTAACATATGTTGCATTTTCTTCTATAAATTCTCTTCTTGGTGCAACTTTATCACCCATAAGCATTGAGAATACTTCATCTGCAATTACTGCATCTTCTATAGATACTTGTAATAACGTTCTTGTTTCAGGATTCATTGTTGTGTCCCATAACTGTTCAGCATTCATCTCTCCAAGCCCTTTATATCTTTGAAGTTCTACACCTTGTCTTCCTATTTCTTCTAGTAATATATTTAATTGTTCATCTGAATAAACGTAGTATTCTTTCTTTTGCTTTTTAACCTTGTATAAAGGTGGCTGTGCTATATATACTAATCCTTTTTCTATTAATGGTTTCATATATCTAAAGAAGAACGTTAATAATAATGTTCTTATGTGCGCTCCATCAACGTCGGCATCTGTCATTATAACAATTTTATGATATCTAGCTTTTTCTAAATCAAAGTCATTACCAACTCCACAACCAAATGCTGTTATCATATTTTTTATTTCATCTGATGATAATATTTTATCTAATCTAGATTTTTCAACGTTTAATATCTTCCCTCTTAATGGAAGTATTGCTTGTGTATGTCTATCTCTACCTTGTTTAGCAGAACCACCGGCAGAATCCCCTTCGACTAAGAATATTTCACTCTTAGAAGGATCTTTTTCAGCACAGTCAGCTAATTTCCCTGGCAATGAAGTACTTTCTAATACACTCTTTCTTCTAGTTAATTCTCTTGCTCTTTTAGCTGCTTCTCTTGCTCTTTGGGCTCTAAGACCTTTGTCTACTATTATTCTAGCTATAGTTGGATTTTCCTCTAAGAAAGCACCTAGTTCTTCTACTGTTACGCTGTCTACTATACCTCTCATAACAGTATTTCCTAATTTAGTCTTTGTTTGACCTTCAAATTGAGGTTCTGGAAGCTTAACTGATATTACAGTTGTAAGCCCTTCTCTTATATCTTCACCTAGTAAATTCGGTTCGCTTTCTTTTATAAGTTTATTTCTCTTAGCATATTCATTTATTGTCTTTGTAAGAGCTGCTTTAAATCCTGCTAAGTGAGTACCACCTTCGTGAGTATTTATATTGTTAGCAAAAGAATATATGTTCTCTGAATAACCATCAGTATACTGCATAGCTAACTCAACAACATAATCATCTACCTTTTTATCTATATAAACTATTTCATCATGAATTCCAGTTCTAGATTTATTTAAATATTTTACGTATTCTATTAATCCTCCAGTGTAATGGAATTCTTTTTTCTTTTCTTGTCCTTCTCTCTTATCCTCAAATACTATTTTTATACCTTTATTTAAGAAAGATAATTCTCTAAGTCTATGCTCTAATGTATCAAATTTGAATTCAATTTCATCAAATATTGTTGCATCTGGCATAAAGTTTATTGTAGTACCTGTATCGTCACATTTACCTATTATTTCAAGATCAGTTGTAGGTGTTCCTAGCTCATAAGATTGTCTATGTATATTACCATCTCTACGAACTTCTGCTACAACCCATTTAGATAATGCATTAACTACAGAAACACCAACTCCGTGAAGACCACCAGATACCTTGTATCCTCCTCCACCAAATTTACCTCCTGCATGAAGTACTGTTAAAACTGTTTCTAGTGTAGATTTTCCTGTTTTAGGATGTATCTCTACAGGTATACCTCTACCATTATCTTTTACTGTTATGCTTCCATCTTTATTTATAGAAACATATATTTCTGAACAATATCCTTGTAATGCTTCATCTATACTGTTGTCTACTACTTCATAAACTAAGTGGTGTAAACCTCTAGGACCTGTTGACCCTATATACATACCTGGTCTTTTTCTAACGGCCTCTAATCCTTCTAGAACTTGTATCTGACTTGCACCGTATTCTTGTTTCATCTAGTTCCCTCCATTCTCTATATTAATAACTTGCCCTTTTTCAATTCTGAAAATGGTTGTATTACTTTTATTAAATATATTTATATGTGAAACTTCAGCAGTAGTTATAAACATTTGAACTACACTTAAGTTATCTATTAATAGTTTTTGCCTTGTTTCATCTAATTCACTAAATACATCATCTAAAATTAGAATAGGATATTCACCTACTTCATTTTTTATAAGTTCTATTTCAGATAATTTTAGTGAAATAGAGGCTGTTCTTTGTTGACCTTGTGAACCATAAAGTCTAACATCTAGTCCATTTACATATATATTTAAATCATCCTTATGTAAACCATATCTAGTTGTTCTTACATCAATATCATGCTTTCTACTTGAATTAAGCTTGTCTAAGAATTTATTATATACACTATCAATAGTATCATCATCATTTATATCAATCTGACTTTTGTATGTAATTGATAGTTCTTCAATTGAATTCGTCAATTTAAAATGCATATTTTTAGATATATTTGCTATTTTTTTTATAAAATCACGTCTTAAAATATATAGATAGCTACCATACCTAGCTAAACTCTCATCATAAACATCTAATAATGCTTCATCTATATTGTTAGTTTTTAGTAACTGATTTCTTTGAAAAAGCACTTTATTATAATTAGTAAGATAGTTATAATACTTTGGCATAATCTGACTAATTTCTTTATCAATAAACGACCTTCTTTCCTTAGGACCCTCTTTAACTAATCTAAGATCCTCTGGAGAAAATATAACTACGTTTAAATTTCCAAGTAATTCATGAATTTTTTGTATATGAATTTTATTAACCTTTATGCCTTTTTTATTCTTTCCAATCGCAATCTCTATTAGCCCATCTGTATGCTCTTTTGAGAAACTACCTCCAACATACAAATTTTCAGTTTCAAATTTTATAATTTCTTTATCTCTACTAGTTCTAAATGATTTTCCGAAAGATAGCATATATATAGATTCTACTATATTAGTCTTTCCTTGGCCATTTTTTCCTAAAAGAAGATTAACTTTTTTGTTAAATTCTAAATATAAATTATTATAGTTTCTAAAATTCACTAATTGTAAACTATTTAGTCGCATAAAAGGCTCTCCTTTTTACACTACTTTTATTTTCTGTCCTTCAACTTCTACTATATCTTGAGGTTTTAACTTTCTACCTCTTCTTATTTCAACTTCTCCATTAACCTTCACTAAACCTTCTAATATTAAAAATTTAGCATGTCCACCTGTAGATACAGCATCTGCTAATTTAAGAAGCTGATCTAATTTTATATATTCTGAATCTATATTTATTTCAATCATCAATGAATTCCTCCTAATTTAATAAGTTTTTGATACTTAGATAAAATGTCACATTAAATATATATTATATCACAAAATTAGCTACAAAAACCCAACTTTATTAGTTGGGTTTTCTTCTTAAACTATATATTAGATGATATTCTTACTGGAAGTAGTAAATAAGTATACTTAACATCATCAGCAGGTCTTATTATACATGGATTTATATTTGTAGTGAATTCTATAAAGATTTCCTCACTATCTATATTTTTTAATCCTTCTAAGAAATATCTAGAGTTAAATGCTATATCTAAGTATTCACCAGATAACTCTAAATTAACTTCTTCATATACATTTCCTTTATCAGTATTTGAAGTAATTGCCATAACATTATCTCTTATAGATAATTTTATTAAGTTATTCTTTTCAGACTGTGATAATAATGATGCTCTTTCTATACTATTTAAAAGTTCTTTAGTTTTTAACTTTACTTTTGAATTATATTCTCTTGGTAATAATTTTTTATAATCTATAAAATCTCCCTCAAGAAGTCGAGTTATTATTTTAGTGTCATTTATAATAAATATTGCATTTTTTTCATCAAATCCAACTTTCACATCTTCTTCCGAAGATAATAGGCTATTTACATCATTCAATGTTTTTCCTGGTATTATAACCTTAGCATTATCTGTTATATTATCAATTTTACAACTTCTAACTGCTAATCTATATCCATCAATAGCAACCAAACTTATATCTCCATCTATTATTTCTAAAAGTTCTCCCATTAATATTGGTTTTGTTTGGTCTTGAGATATAGCAAATACTGTTTGCTTTATCATATTCTTTAATAAATCTTGAGGAATATTGTATAAATCTTCTTCATTGACTTCAGGAAGTCTTGGATATTCTCTTGCTGAATCTCCTTTTATTTTAAATCTTGAGTTTAAACAATTTATATATACATTATTTTCAGCATCAGTTTCTATTTCAACAAATGAATCAGGTAATTTTCTAATAATATCCCCAAAAAGTCTAGCGTTTACTACAATTTCACCTTCTTCAATAACTTCAGCTTGTGTATAAGTTTCTATTCCTATTTCTAAATCATATCCTGTTAATTTTAATTGTCCATCTTTAGCAGATAATAAGATTCCTTTTAAAAGCTCTAAAGTTGTTTTTCCATTAATAGCTTTTTGAGATATACCTATTTTAGTCGCTAAAAGTTTTTGATTACAAATTATTTTCAATGTGGATAACCTCCTTGTCACATTTATATAAAAAAATAAATAAAAATATTAGTAGTAATAGTAGTAAGTGTTGTTGATAATGTTAATAAGTATCTATGTCTAAATAAATTCAAAGATATCAACATGTGTATAAAATGTTAATATCTTTGTTATTTTTTATATAATATTGTGTTAGTAAAATTTAGACAAAAAAACTATAAACATTACATTAACACCATATCCACAGGCAAATGTTTATAAATTATCCTTTTAAATCTAAAATTATTTTATTTATTTTAGATTTAATTTCTTCATTTACTTGTATATCTTTAACTATCTTATCGTGGGCATGAATAACAGTAGTATGATCTCTACCTCCAAATTCCTCACCTATTTTAGGAAGTGATAAATCTGTAAGTTCACGAGATAAGTACATAGCTATTTGTCTTGGATAAGCAATAGATCTTGTTCTTTTTTTAGAATTGAAGTCTTCCATTTTTATATTAAATACAGAAGCTACTTTTTCTTTTATTCTATTTACAGTAATTTCTTCATTTTTAGTAGTAGTTATTATATCCTTTAAAGCTTCTACAGCAAGATCAAAAGATATAGTTCTATTAGTAAGAGATGAATATGCAATTACTCTAGTTAAAGCACCTTCTAATTCTCTTATATTTGATTTTATATTTTTAGCAATATAAGTAGTTACCTCATTTGAAACTTCTATATTTTCCATTTGAGCTTTTTTTCTAAGTATTGCTATTCTAGTTTCAAAATCAGGAGCTTGAATATCTGTTATAAGTCCCATTTCGAATCTAGATCTTAATCTATCTTCTAATGTAGGAATCTCTTTTGGAGGTCTATCACTAGAAATAATTATTTGTTTATTTGCCTCATGTAATGAGTTAAAAGTATGGAAAAACTCTTCCTGAGTCCTTTCTTTTCCTGCAATGAACTGAATATCATCGATAAGTAGTATATCTACATTTCTATACTTATTTCTAAATTCTTCGTTTCTATCATCCTTTATCGAATTTATTAGTTCATTTGTGAACTTTTCAGATGAAACATAAACAACCTTAGCATCCTTTTTTTGAGTTATTATATGATGACCAATCGCATGCATTAAGTGAGTTTTTCCTAATCCAACACCTCCATATAAGAATAATGGATTATAAGCTCTAGCAGGGGATTCAGCAACAGCAACACATGCAGCATGTGCAAATCTATTACTATTACCTATTACGAAAGTATCAAAAGTATATTTAGGATTTAGATTTGAATAGCTTTTTTGAGGCAAATTAGAAGATTTTGATTCTTCTTCTAATCCTTCAATATATTTTTCATCTAAAACAAATTTAATTTTATATTTTTTTAATGAAAGTTGATTTATTGAACTTTCAATTAGATTTAAATATCTATCCTCTAAAATACCTTTAGTAAAGTCATTAGGAACTAAAAGTATTAATTCATTCATATGTATTTTTAAAGGTATTATTTGCTTAAAAAAAGCATTAAAGCTAGGTGGAGATAACTCACCTTTTATTAATTGTAGTGTTTTGTCCCATAAAGAAACTATATCCATAGTATGAACCTCCGCATAGAATAATTGACATTTTCCACAAAGTTATTAACAAAAATTAATTGAATTTATGTAAACTTTATAAAATAAGAATATTTATGGATAATTATGTGGATAAAAAATAATATTAATAATTATTCTTGTTAAGCAAAAAGTTATAAACAATATGTATATAAAGTTATAAATAGTAAAAACATATAAGAAAAATACTCTATAACTAAATTATTGTCAGTTAATTAATAAGTTATACACATTTATATCCACAGTTTGTGCATAACGTTTATAAGTTAATAAGTATTATTAACATTATACACAAGCATAACTATAATATCAGAATAAATGTCAAACTTCAAGAATTTACATCTAATTTATCCACAATATTCACCATATGTTGATAACATATATATACATCTATATATCGATATAATGGATAAAAAGGAATCTGTTTATACTATTAAAAAATTAAAATAATAAACATTTGAATAAAAATCATATTAAATGTTGTAAAGAATAATAATATGATAATGGGAAAATAGTTATTTATGACTTCCAAAAACTCGTTGACAACATATATAAAAGCATTTATAATTGTATGTGTTATGTTTACTTTGAGGGTAAAGTTATTATTTTTATAAACGGAAAACAAATCTGAAAGGCGGTGTAATACGATGAAAAGAACTTATCAGCCAAAGAAAAGACAAAGAAAGAAAGAACATGGTTTCAGAAAGAGAATGAAAACGTCTAACGGAAGAAACGTGTTAAAGAGAAGAAGAGCTAAAGGAAGAAATAGATTAACTCATTAATAATTAAAAAGGCCGCTATTAAGTGGCCTTTTTGTGTAGAAAATATAATTATAAGCTGTGTTTATGGAGGTTTTAAGATGGACTTTAAAAGAACCCAAGGTTTAAAAAAAGACTCTGATTTTAGAAAAGTATACAAACACGGCAAATCTTTTGCGAATAGAAACTTAGTAATGTATATTCTAGATAATAAATCAGACTCTACTAGAGTAGGGATTTCAGTTTCTAAAAAAGTAGGAAATGCGATTAATAGAAATAAAATAAGAAGAAGGATCAAAGAATCATATAGATTGAATATTGATGCAAACGTTAAATATGGATATGATATTGTATTTATAGCTAGGGTTGCAATAAAAGAAGCGGATTATAAGGATATAGAAAAATCTATGAATCATCTTATGAAAAAAGCAGCATTAATATAAAAGTATATCGTTTTTGCTGGGGGTCTATATTTTGAAAAAAAAATATTTTATATTAAAGGAAATCAATAGGTATTTATCGAAATTACTTATCTACTTGGTTAGATTTTACCAAAAATTTATATCTCCTTTAAAAGGACCAACTTGTAGATTTTATCCTACATGTTCTCAGTATTCAATTGAAGCTATTAGAAAATATGGAGCGCTAAAAGGGATATATTTAACTATAAAACGATTATTAAAGTGTCATCCTTTTCATCCAGGAGGATATGATCCACTTAAATAAAACAACACATACTTTGGGAGGTATATAAAGTGAACATTATAAGTAATGCACTAGGACATGTACTAAGAATAATATTTGAACTTGTTCAAAACTATGGACTTTCAATAATATTATTCACTATAGTAGTAAAAGTACTATTATTACCACTTACAATTAAGCAAACAAAATCTACAAAGGCAATGCAGGATATACAGCCTAAGATACAAGAAATACAAACTAAATATAAAGATAAACCTGAAAAACAACAACAAGAAATAATGAAAATATACACAGAAGCTAAAATTAATCCATTAGCAGGATGTTTACCGTTATTAATACAAATGCCTATATTAATAGCACTATTTTCTGTGTTAAGAGAACCTGTTACATATGGAGTATTTGTAGATCAAGAACAGCTTGCAACTGCAGCTAAAGGTTTTCTATGGGTACAAGATTTAACTAAGCCAGATGTTATATTAGCTATCTTATCAGGAGCGACTACATTTTTAATGCAAACATTAATGATGCCTAAGGACCAACAGCAAGGTTCTATGAAGATGATGACTTATGTAATGTCAGCTATGATGTTATTCTGGGGATTCACTTTCCCAGCAGGTCTAACATTATATTGGACAATTGGTAATGTGTTTGCAATAGCACAACATTATTTAATAATGAATCCTTTAAGAGCTAAATTGGCTGTTTCTAAGGAGGAAGTAGATGAAAATCCTAGAAATAAGAAGTAAGAGTAAAGAGGATGCTATAAATCAAGCGCTTGATAAATTAAATGTTAAATTGGAAGATTTAAAAATTGAAGTATTAGAAAATCCGACAAAAGGTTTTTTAGGATTTTTAGGTGCTAAAGATGGTCTTTATAAATTTACAGTTATAGAAAAAGAAATTGAAAAAGAAGTAGATATAGCTAAGTCATTCATTGAAAATATACTTAAAAACTCTAATATAGATGCAAATTTAAGTGTAACTCAAGAAGGAAATGTTATAAAAGTTGATATAAAAGGTCAAGATGCGTCTGCTTTAATTGGAAGAAGAGGAGAAACTTTAGATTCTATACAATTATTAACAGGACTTGCCCTTAATAAAATAAATAAAAATTCTAGCATGAGAGTTCTTGTAGATATTGAAGATTACAGATCAAAAAGAGAAGAATCTTTAATAAGATACGCTCATAAAGTAGCTAGAGAAGTATCTAAAACAAAGAAAACTAAAAAATTAGACTATATGAATCCTTATGAAAGAAGAATAATACATTCTGCTCTTCAAAATAATAAGTATGTAAGTACTTATAGTGAAGGTACAGATCCATATAGAAGATTAGTAATAGAATATATAAAATAAAATTAACCTCCTAGATAATAGGGGGTTTTATTTTTGCAATTTATTTTATATAATGTTAAGATTAAGGAAACAATTAAAGTAACGAAAGAGATAAAATTATATTAAGAGGTGAATGATTTGTTTATAGATGATACTATAGCAGCGATTGCTACAGCACCAGGAGAAGGTGGAATAGGAATAATTAGAATAAGTGGAGATAAATCACTACAAGTAGCCCAATCAATATTTAAATCTAAATCAGGAAAAATGATAAAAGATTATAATACAAGAACGTTAATATATGGGAAAATAGTTGATGGCGAAAAAGTAATAGATGAAGCCTTAGTAGCATATATGAAAGGTCCAAACTCATATACTGCTGAGGATGTAATAGAAATAAATTGTCACGGTGGATTTATTTCAGTAAAAAAAATACTAGAACTTATATTATCTAAAGGTGTAAGGTTAGCTGATGCGGGAGAATTTACAAAAAGAGCATTTTTAAATGGAAGAATAGATTTATCTCAAGCAGAAGCTATAATTGATGTTATAAAATCAAAAACGGATATGGCTCATGAAGTAGCTCAAAATCAATTAGAAGGAAGTTTAGCTAAAAAAATCAAAGATTTAAGAATGAATGTTACGGAAGTTTTAGCACACTTAGAAGTTTCTATAGATTTTGCAGAAGAAGATGTAGAAGAAATAACATATCAAACACTTGAAGAAAAAGCTATTGAACTTAGAAATGAAATCAAAAAACTTTACGATACTGCAGAAAGTGGTAAAATACTTAGAGATGGTCTAAAAACTGTAATAGTAGGTAAGCCTAACGTAGGAAAGTCATCTTTATTAAATTCTATATTAGGAGAAAATAGAGCTATAGTAACTGACATAGCGGGTACAACTAGAGATGTTATTGAAGAATTTGTTAATATAAAAGGTATACCTTTAAAAATAGTTGATACTGCAGGTATAAGAGAAACAGAAGATATAGTAGAAAAAATAGGTGTTGAAAAATCTAGAGAGTCTTTCAGCACAGCTGATTTAGTTATAATGGTATTAGACGCATCTAGAAAATTATCTGAAGAAGATATGGAAATTTTAGAAAATCTTAAAAATAAAAAGACTATAGTTCTATTAAATAAAATGGACTTAGAACCTAAAATAGAATTAGAAAAAGTAAAAGAATTTGTTAATAGTGAAGATATAATAGAGATATCGGCTTTAAAACATCAAGGTATAGAACAATTACAAGATAAAATAGAATCGATGGTTTATCATGGAAGTGTAAAAAATTCTTCTAATTTAATGATAACTAATTCAAGACATAAAGATGCATTATTTAAAGCGTATGAATCTATAAATGATGCTATAAATGCTATTGATCAAAGAATGCCATATGATTTTATAGAAGTTGATTTTAAAAATATATGGGACTATTTAGGATATATAAACGGAGATACAGTAAGAGAAGATTTATTAGATACAATATTTGCAAACTTCTGTATAGGTAAATAATATACAAAAAGAACGTAATGTTTTGCGTGAAACATTATGTAAAATAGAAAGGAGATCTACATGAAACAGTTTGATGCAGGGAAATATGACGTAATAGTAGTTGGAGCAGGACATGCTGGTTGTGAAGCAGCTCTTGCTACAGCAAGAATGGGACATAAGACATTAGTAGTTACTATGTCTTTAGATTCAATAGCTTTAATGCCTTGTAATCCATCAATAGGTGGAACAGGTAAAGGGCAACTAGTAAAAGAGATAGATGCTTTAGGCGGACAAATGGGTATAAATGCAGATAAGACACTTATACAAAGTAGAATGTTAAATACTGCTAAAGGACCAGCAGTTCACTCTTTAAGAGGGCAAGCTGATAAATTTAAATACCACACAGAAATGAAGAAAACTTTAGAAGATAATCCTAATATAGATATAGTTATGGATGAGGTAATAGATATATTACACGAAGGACAAGTTGTTACAGGAGTACTTACTAAATTAGGATGTAGATATGAAGCTAAAGCGGTTATATTAGCAACAGGAGTTTACTTAAACTCTAAGATATTTATAGGTGAATTAACTATTAATGAAGGGCCTAATGCACTAGCATATTCTAAGCATCTTACAGATAAATTAGTTGATTTAGGTTTAAATATGAGAAGATTCAAAACAGGAACACCTGCTAGAATTCATAGAGATAGTATAGATTTTTCGGAAATGTCTATACAAGAAGGAGATAAAAAAATTACTCCATTCTCATTCTTAACAGATAATATAGGAATAAAACAAGAACCTTGTTATTTAACAAGAACAAACTTAAAAACGCATGAAATAATAACTAGTAACTTAGATAGAACGGCTATGTATAGTGGAAAGGCAGATAGTACAGGTGCTAGATATTGTCCATCAATAGAAGATAAAGTTGTAAGATTTAGTGATAAAGAATCACATCAAATATTTATAGAACCAGAAGGTTTAGATACAAAAGAAATGTACATTCAAGGAATATCAACAAGTTTACCTTACGAAGTACAGCTTGAAATGTACAAGAGTGTAAAGGGTCTTGAAAATGCTAAAATAATGAGACCAGCATATGCTATAGAGTATGATTGTATAGATCCTACACAATTAAAAATAACACTTGAAATAAAAGGTGTAGAAAACTTATTCAGTGCAGGACAGTTCAATGGAACATCAGGATATGAAGAAGCAGCAGCTCAAGGTCTTATAGCTGGTATAAATGCAGCTCGTAAAATAGAAGGAAAAGAGCCATTTGTACTTGATAGATCAGAAGCATATATAGGTGTTTTAATAGATGACTTAGTTACAAAAGGAACTAACGAGCCATATAGAATGATGACTTCAAGATCAGAATATAGACTATACCTAAGACAAGATAATGCTGATATGAGACTTACTCAAAGAGGGTATGATATAGGTTTAGTTACGGAAGAAAGATATCAGAGATATCTTAAGAAAAAAGCTGAAGTGGAAAAAGAATTAGAAAGATTAAAAACGGAAAGAGTTACTCCTAAAGAAGTGAATCATTTATTAAATGAAATGGGAGCATCAGAAATAAAAGTAGGTTTATCTTTATATGAATTCTTAAAGCGTCCAGAGGTAACTTATGAGCTAATAGAAGCTATAGGTAAAGGTGCTGGTGAAGATGTTTCAGATGAAGTTAAAGAACAATGCGTAATAATGACTAAATATGAAGGATATATAGAAAAACAATTAAAACAAATAGACCAATTTAAAAAACTTGAAAATAAGAGATTACCAGAAGGAATAGATTATTTATCAATAGATGGGCTTAGAATAGAAGCAAGACAAAAATTAGATGCAATAAGACCTATATCTATAGGACAGGCATCTCGTATCTCTGGAGTTTCACCTGCAGATATATCAGTACTTCTTATATATTTAGAACAAATGAGAAGAACTAGAGGAGGAAAAGATGAGCAATAGAGATATATTAAAAAACGGTCTTGAAGATTTAGGAATATCAGTAGATGACAAAATATTAAATGATTTTAATATTTACAGGGAAATATTAGTCGATTGGAATCAAAAAATGAACCTTACTGGAATAGAAGATGAAAAAGAAGTGTATGTAAAGCACTTCTTAGATTCTGTTTCAGCAGTAACTAATGGGTATATAAAAGATGGAGTATCTATTATAGATGTAGGAACTGGAGCAGGATTTCCAGGATTACCATTAAGAATATGTCTAAAAAATATAGAATTAACATTATTAGACTCATTAAATAAGAGAATTAATTTCTTACAAGAAGTTAGTAAACAAGTAGAAATTGATAATATAAAGTTTATACATGGTAGAGCTGAAGACTTTGGTAAATTAGATGAATACAGAGAAAAATATGATATAGCTACTGCAAGAGCAGTTGCAGGATTACCTATTTTAATGGAATTTTGTGTGCCATTTGTTAAAGTAGGTGGGTATTTTGTGTGCTTAAAAGGGCCAAATGCAAACTTAGAACTAGAGGAGTCAAAAGTAGCCATGGATGTCTTAGGCGTTGAGTTTATAGAGAAGATAAATATCGAATTACCTGAATCTGACTTAAATCATAACATATTAGTATTCAAAAAAGTAAAAAATACGCCAGATAAGTACCCAAGAAAAGCGGGAAAACCAGTGAAAAGTCCGATAAAGTAATATTTTATTTTAGAAATATATAAAATTATGTTAAAAATAAAATAAAAATAGAAGGATTATATAAGTATTGTGAAGAAATGTTATTTATATATCTAATGAAGTATTAATTTGTAAAGAATTATATTAAAATATATTTATTCTAAATGAGAGAGGTATGTTATGGAAGATAAAAAAGTTATGGAGATACCTATAGAAAACATAGTCCCTAATCCATATCAACCAAGAAAGGTATTTTCACAAGCAGCGTTAGAAGAGCTAAGCAATTCTATAAAAGTTTATGGAATACTTCAACCAATAACAGTTAGGCAAAAAGATGACAAGTATGAATTAATTGCGGGGGAAAGAAGATTTAGGGCTGCAAAATTAGCTAATCTTCAAGCTGTTCCAGCTATAATAAATAACATGTCTGATGAATCATCTGCAGTACTAGCATTATTAGAAAATCTTCAAAGAGAAGATTTAAATTTTATAGAAGAAGCAATGGGTTATGAAAACCTAATAAAAGAACATGAATTTACACAACAGCAGTTAGCTGAGAAGTTAGGTAAAAATCAGTCTACTATAGCAAATAAGTTAAGGATACTTAGATTGCCGAATAGTGTAAAAATAAAGTTAGTAGAAAATAATTTAACAGAGAGACATGCAAGAGCTCTTCTTAAATTACCAACAGAAGATTTAATTAATGAAGTTCTTGATAAGATAATAAAAAATGAACTTACAGTAAAGAAAACAGAAAAGATAATAAAGGATATTTTAGATGAATTAGAAAATCCTCAAGATCTAGAGAAAAAACAAAATATAAAAGGAACTATGGGCATAAGGATATATTTAAACACGATGAAGCAAGCCTTTGATGCAATAATTGGTACAGGAATCGAAGCTAAATATAATGAAATAGATAAAGGCGATTATATGGAAGTTGTCGTAAAGATTCCTAAAAAATAAAAAGGTTACTGCTTTGCAGTAATCTTTTTTTAAAAGATTACAGGGGGAAATCAAAATGAGTAAAGTAATAGCGGTATTTAATCAAAAAGGAGGAGTAGGAAAAACTACTACAAATGTAAACCTAACTGCAAGTTTAGGATCAATGGGAAAAAAAATATTAGTTTTAGATTTAGATCCACAAGGAAATACAACAAGTGGATATGGAATTGATAAACAGTCAGTGGAGAGAACTATATATGATGTTATAATAGAAGGTGTAGAAATAAATGAAGCAATATTAAGCACTGAATTTGATAATATTGATATAGTGGCATCAGATACAGATTTAGCAGGATGTGAAATAGAGCTTACATCAAGAGAAAGTAGAGAGTATATATTAAAAAATTCCATAGATAAAGTAAGAGATAATTATGATTATATATTTATAGATTGTCCTCCATCATTAGGGATGTTAACTATAAATAGTCTAACTGCGGTAGATAGTGTTTTAATACCTATACAATGTGAATATTATGCATTAGAAGGTGTTAGTCAACTTATGGGTACTATAAAATTAGTAAAATCTAGACTAAATCCAGATTTAGATATCCAAGGAGTTGTACTAAGTATGTTTGATGGAAGAGCTAATTTATCAATCCAAGTAGTTGATGAAGTTAAAAGATACTTTAAAGGAAGTGTATATACGACACTAATACCAAGAAATGTAAGACTAGCAGAAGCACCAAGTCATGGGAAACCAGTAATTTATTATGACTCAAAATGTAAAGGTGCAGTAGCATATATGGAACTAGCAGAAGAATTTATAGATTTAGAGGAGGATATAATATAAAATGGAGAATAAAGCAACAAAAAGAACTAATAGATTAGGACGAGGTCTTAGCGCATTGATACCTGATATTAGTACAGAAATAGATAAAAAAGATATAATAACAATAGATTTAAAAAATATATATCCAAATCAAGATCAACCAAGAAGAGTATTTGATGAAGAAAAAATAAAAATATTAAGTGAATCTATAAAGAATTATGGAGTATTACAACCAATAGTGCTAAAACCTGATGATAAAGGTAAATATATGATAATAGCAGGAGAAAGAAGATATAGAGCATCTAAATTAGCTCGTAAAAGAGATATACCTGCAGTTATAAAAGATATACCTATGAAAGATATAATGGAAATAGCACTTATAGAAAACTTACAAAGAGAAGAATTAAATCCTATAGAAGAAGCATTAGCATATAGAAGTTTAATAAAAAATTATGAAGTTACTCAAGAAGAAATATCAGAAGCTGTAGGAAAAAGTAGGCCGCATATAACAAATACATTAAGGTTATTAAATCTTCCAAAACAAATAATGGATATGATAGACCAAGGTCATATAACTGCAGGACATGGTAAGGCATTACTTAGAGTAACAAATGAAAGTCTTCAATTAGAATTAGCTAATAAAGTAATAGCTGAGGAACTTTCAGTTAGAGCCACAGAAGCTTTAGCAAAGAAAATATGTGAAGAAAATATTAAAGAAATGCCTAAAAAAACAAAAGAAAAAGATGTATTTATTGTTGATGTTGAAGAAAAACTAAGAAATATCTTTGGAACTAAGGTAAATATATCTAAAGGTAAGAAAAAAGGAAAAATAGAAATAGAATACTATAATGAAGATGATTTAAATAATATAGTATCGATGCTTCTTGAGGACAATTAAGACAAGAAAGGAAATCATAATATGATTTATTTAGATAATGCAGCAACGACATTTCCTAAGCCAGAAGCTGTATATGATGCTATGATGGATTGTATGAAAAATTACTGTGCAAATCCTGGTAGAGCAGGGCATAAACTAGCTATGAAAGCAGCTAGAGAAATATATGATACAAGAGAAAATATAGCAAAGTTATTTAATATAGATAATCCTATGAATATAGTATTTACTAACAATGCTACAGATTCGTTAAATTTAGCTATAAAAGGTGTTGTAAGTAGTGGAGATCATATAATAACTACTAGTATGGAACATAATTCTGTAATAAGACCTATAAAAGCTCTTGAAAAAGTAGGTGTAGAGAATACTATAGTACAATGTGATAAAGATGGATTTTTAGACTTAAATGATTTAGAAAAAGCCATAAAACCAAATACTAAATTAATAGTAACAACACATGCCTCAAATGTATGTGGAACATTAATAGATATAAAAGCTATATCAGAAATTGCAAAGTTTCATAATATATTATATTTAGTGGATGCCTCTCAAACAGCAGGTGTATATAATATAGATTTAAAAGAAATTTCTGCAGATATGCTAGCAGCACCTGGACATAAGGGATTATTAGGTCCACAAGGAACAGGAATTTTATATATAAGAGAAGGATTAAATTTAAATATATTAAAAGAGGGTGGAACAGGAAGTAAATCGGAAGATTTATTTCAACCAGAACTTCTTCCAGATAAATATGAATCAGGAACACATAATACTCCTGGGATAGTGGGATTAAATGAAGGAGTTAAATTTATATTTAAAGAAGGCATAGACAAAATAAAAGAGCATGAAGAAGAATTATGCAGATATATGCTAGAACGATTAGAGGAAATACCAAATATAAAAATTTATGGTCCTAAAGATGCAACTAAAAGAGCATCTGTTATAACTATAAATATAGGAAACATGGATTCTGGTGAAATAACATTCTTATTAGATAGCGAATATGATATAGCTACTAGATCAGGAATACATTGTGCTCCTTTGGCCCATCAAACTCTAGGAACACTTGAACAAGGTGCAGTAAGATTTAGTATAGGATATTTTAATACTAAAGAAGAAATAGATAAATCAATAGAAGCATTAAAGAAAATATCTAATAATAATTAAGTATATATTAGAGATTATCTTAAGCAAAATTATGTATTAATAATTTTGCTTAAGATAATCTTTTTTTGTATAAAAAAATATATAAGTTTAAATCAATAAAACAAAAATTAATTTAAATGTAATATATAAACTAAAATATTATAAATATACTAAATAATTATAATATTTTAAAATAAAATATAAAATTTAGAAATAAAGTATGTTATACTTATAAAAATATGAAAAAATGTTTATATTTTTTTGCAGAAACGAACATTATTTAATCGAATAAGAAAAAACTTTGAAAATAGATAGTGTTTTTGATGTAAATATAAGTTATAATTAAATTGTAAGAAAATGATTTCATAAGGGGGAGCAGAATGAATATTCTAAGTTTAGGAGAAAAGATAAAAAAGTTAAGAAAAGAAAAAAATATGACATTAAAAGAATTAGCGGGGGATAGAATTACTGCAGCTCAAATAAGCCATATAGAAAGAGATAAATCTCATACTAGCAGTGAGTTATTAGAATATTTAGCTAAACAGTTAGATGTAAGCGTAGATTATTTATTAGAGACTAAAGAAATGCAATCTAAAAAATTAACAGATAATCTAATACTTCAAAGCGAAATTTTAATTAAATGTAATAATTTAGAAAAAGCAGAAGAACAATTAAATGAAGCAATTAAAATATGTTACAAATATAACGTTCTAGACAATTATGGAACATGTAATTTCTTACTAGCTGACATAAATTTTAAAAATGGTAAGTATAGTGAAGCAGTTATGAGTTATGAAAAAGCACTACATTACTTTATAAGAAATAATGATAAAGAAAAATTGTATAAATGTTACTTAAATATTGGAAAAATTTATTTAATAGAAGAACTTTATAAAGGAGCAATATTTCAATTTGAATTTGCAGAAGGCATATTAAATGAAATTAAAATTGAAGATGTAGATACATATAAAGATTTATACAGTAAAATGGCATATTGTTATATAAAGCTAAACAACAATGAAAAATCTTTATATTATATAAATAAAATGGATGAAATAGATATAAAAAATAATCCAGATGAAGAATTAAATGCAATAATGTTAAAAGCAAATAATCTTTTAAACATGGGTGAATTTGAAAAGTCTAAAGAGTATTTCAAAAAAGCATTAGAAATTTTAGATGAAGAAAAAAATAAAACTGAATTAGCATCTATATATCTAACTATATCCGAAATATATAAAAGTATAGGTAATTTAGATAAAGTACTAGAGTACTCACAAAGAGTATATGATATTAAAAAAAGTGATGAAGATGAATATATGATGAAAAGTTTATTTAAAATAATTGAAGTTTATATATCTAATTATGATTATGATATGGCTAAAAGATATTGTAAAATAGCATTAGCATCTTCAATTAAAAATAAAAATAGATTAAATGAATATAAGATTTTAAAGTATTATTCAGATATGTATAAAGCACAAAATGAAAATGTTATAGCTATAGAATATTTACATAAATGTATAAGTATAATATCTGAATTAAATAATAAAAAAATATTAGCAGATTTATATATAAATCTTGGTGAATTATATTCAAATATATCTAAAGATAAAGAACTAGAATACTATCAAAAGGGTGTTTGTATATATAAAAACATAGATATAATATAAACGTAAGAAGGATTCCTTATAGGAATCTTTTTGTGTATAGAAATAATCTATAACTTGTAAAAATACAAGTGTGCTAGAATAAATGTGAAGAATTTTAAGGAGATGATAGGTAAATGTACATAGAATTAGATGCAAGAGGTTTAGCTTGTCCTAAACCAGTTATAAATACAAAGAAAGAATTAGATAATATTGAACAAGGTATAGTAATAGTAACTGTAGACAACGACATTGCAAAGCAAAATATATTAAAATTATCTAGTTCTTTAAACTGTGAATCAAGGGTGATTAAAGAAGAAAAAGACTTCATTTCTATAGAGATAAAAAAGGGAGAAAATGTTATAATAGAAGAAAAAAAGCAAGAGGAATTAGATAATAAGTGTATATTTATATCTTCAAATAAAATGGGAAATGGAAATGATGAATTAGGTGAAGTTCTTATGAAGGGTTTTATATATACTCTTACAGAATCAAAGCCATATCCTAAAAGTATACTTTTAGTTAACTCAGGAGTGAAGTTAAGTACAGAAAATTATGACACTGTTGAAAATTTCAAAATACTTCAAGAAGCTGGTGTTGAAATATTATCTTGTGGAACATGCTTAGATTATTATGGGCTTAAAGAAAGTTTAAAGGTAGGAAATGTCACTAATATGTATACTATAGTGGATATAATGAAAAATTCATCACAAACTATATCTATATAATTTATAAAGTAGAAAGAGGATGACAATATGAACGAAATGTATATAGTTTCATTTAACTCAACACATCATGCAATAAGATTAGATAAATTATTAACTGAAGCTTCAGTAAGAGCAACAACATTACCGACACCTAGAGAAATAACAGCTAGTTGCGGTATATCTATAAGATTTTTGTATGATGATATAGATAAAGTAAAGAATACTTTAATTGAAAATAGTGTTGAATATAAAGGAATATATAAAATAACTAGATTAGAAAATGGATCAAAAAAAGTAGAAAATATAGATTAGGAGAGTGAGTATTTATGCCAATGGATATAAATATAGGTGATGTTGTAGAGTTAAAAAAACAACATGCTTGTGGATGTAAAGAGTTTGAAATAACAAGAGTAGGCATGGATATAAAAATAAAATGTACAAAATGTTTAAGAAGTATAATGCTTGATAGAGAAACTGTTGAAAAAAGAATAAAAAAAATAATAAAAAAATAATATTAATACATATCGAATAAAATTTGATTTGTTGTAATTATAGTTGAGAAATATTAATTAACCTGTTGTGCTAGTTAAAATCCAATTTCCAAATAAAGTAAATTGTTTTATTCAAAAAAATACCCTATAGAGATTAGTATTTGTAAATTT
>CAJFPU010000018.1 GCA_904418825.1 uncultured Romboutsia sp.
ATATATAAAAACACCTATTGGAAGATATAACAAAGATGTTTTAGTTAATAAAATTCCATTATTAAATAAAGGTATAAATGCCATTGTATCAATGAGATTTTCAAAAGCACTTTATTTATTTGTTTCAACAGGGTTTCCATTGTTACAAGGACTTGATTATATAAAAGAAAGTTTAAATAATTCTATAGCAGAAAAAGCTGTACAAAAAGCAAAAGAAGGTATAATAAGGGGCGAAACTTTAGCTGAAAATCTTGATGAAGCAAAATATTTTGACCCTGTACTTATTCAAATGCTTTCTATAGGGGAACAAACAGGGCAACTTGAAAATATAAGTAATCAAATGTCAGAGTTTTATGAGCATGAAGCGGATATTTACTTAAATAGAATGGTATCTATGATAGAGCCTATTATGATAATTTTAGTAGGTATAATGGCAGCATTTTTAGTTATAGGTGTATTCTTACCAATGTTAAGTATATATGATGCTATTTAGGAGGGACGAGTAATTAATGACAAAACTTTATATATCTTACTATGGAGATTCAGTATCTATAGTAGAAGGTTTATATAAGAAAAATAAGTTTAATATATATGATATTATTCATATGAAAATAGATGATATAGAGCCAGATTATAGTGATAAGTATAAGCTATTAAAGGAGGCATTATCATCAAAAGTATTTAAATCAAAGAAAGCTGTTTTATGTTTAAATACAAGAGATGTTATTGTTAAATCTGATAAGATACCTAAAATAGGACCAAAAGAGTTAGATGGAATAATGTCTTTAGAAATAGATGAAATGATTTCTCTTGAAAGAGATCAATATACATTTTCTTACGAAGTATTAAGGGAATTTGAAGAAAATGGAGAACAATTTTTAGATTTAGTATTAGCAGGATTAGAGACTACAGAAGTTGATAATCTATTAAATATTTTCAATGATTTTAATTTAAAATTAGAATACATAGATATACTACCAACAGCCTATGCAAGAGTTTTAAAAGAAGTAGAATATAATGATATGATGATAATTAACACTGGAAATTATAGTACATCAATTGATATATATAAAGAAGATTCATTATATATACATGATAATGTTCCAGTTATGTTAAATGAAAATTCCCAAATATATGATTATATGAGATTAGCAGATGAAGCTAATGGATTAATGAACTATTATTCTTCTAGAAACTATGGAAAAATAGTTGATACCATATTACTTATAGGAACACATTATAATAACAATGATATAATTGATGGTTTCAAAAGAATATTCACAAGCGAAATAATATCTGGGATAGAAAATTTATATGATATAGAAACTGATATCAAAGAAAAAATAGATCAATCTGATTTAAATAGAATAGTAGAAATAATAGGTTGTATGTTAAGGGAAAAGAAAAAATCTATCTATTTCAAAATGAACCTATTACCAGAAGATATTAAAAGAAAAAATGAGAAAAATGAAAAAGCTTTAAAAATTCTAAAAGTATTACCAATAGCTTTATTAATTTTAAGTTTACCAGTAATAACTTTAGGAGTTATGAATAATTTAAAGCAAAAAGAATTAGACTCAGTTAAATCTGAATTAGAAAAAATAAAAGAAGAATATGGTCAAATAAGCCAAATAGAAGAAGAGATAAAATCAATTCAAGAAGAAATTGAGTTATATGATATGCTTATACAAAAAGAGCCTAAGTGGGGAACAATTCTTGGTGCTATAGATAAAAATATACCGTGCAAAGTTCAATTAGAAAATTTAAGCTTAAGTTATGTTGCTGAAAATAACACAGAGAATCAAAATAATGAACAAGTACAAAATGAAAATAATACTCAAGAAAGTGAAACTTCAACAACTCAAGGTGATGAACAAAATGAAAAGTTATATGATAAAGTTCCTAACTTTATATCTATAACAGGTAAAGCAAGTACACCATCACTTGTAGGTCAATTTGTATATAACCTTAAAGCATTAACTTACTTTGATGATATAAAATTATCTGGTGTTACTGAACAAACTTCAGGAGATGAGAATAACAAGAAGACTTCATATAGTTTTAGCATTACAGCTAAGGTAAAGGATGGTGTAATCGCAAGTGAATAACGATAAATTAGATGAAGAAAAAGAGAAAAAAAATATTTTACAAATGGATGTTAAAGACTTATTTAAATCTGATATTTTAAAGCAAGACATAAGCCCTAAAATGGCTCTTATAGTTATAGGAATTTTATGTACGATTGGTTTATATGGATATTTTATAATTTATCCTAAATATACTGAATATAAATCAACTGTATCTAATTTAGAAGCAGCACAAGGGGAGTTACTACAATATCAACAAAGAATGGATGAAATTCCATTATTAGAAGAAAAGCTAAGTGATTTAACAAGAGAAGCTAAGGTAAAAAGTAAAAAATTAAGCCACGATATGGAAGATGGATTATTTCTTATAGGACTTGATAAAATGATAAATGATTTGGAGATTACATTAAAAAATTATAAGATAGATGAAATTGTAGACTATGATAAATTCTATGCTATACCTATGTCAATAGACGTTGAAGGTGATTATAGAAGAGTAAGAGAACTAATATATTTTTTAGAGGAACAAAAAAATGTTACTCAAGTAATGGATTATAACATGAGTGCTAAAATGACTGAAACCAAAAAAGAGGTTAGTAAAACAGTTTATTGGACTAATGAAGACGAACATTATCATTTAAATCAAAGTTGCACAAATATATCAGAAGGACAAAAAATATCAAAGGGAACAATAGAACAGGCTCAAGCTGCAGGAAAAACTCCTGATTCATATTGTGTAGGAGATATTGCTGATACTATGGATGTAGAGGTTACTTCTACAGCTAAGGGCGATATTTCAGCAAATATTAAATTTATAGTTTATAGCTCGGATAAAGATATTATTAAGTTGGAAACTGATGAGCCAGAAACTTGGAAGCCTGGTAAGTACAATCCATTTAAAGATACTTTAAATTAGTTTCATAAGAAACATTAAGTAAGAAGCCTTGTAAAAATTTAATATTTGAGCAAGGCTTTTACTTATGAAGGGTGAGTGATATATTGAAAAAGTTAAAAAGTGAATCTGGTTCAGCTATGATATTGGCTTTGTTTTTGATGATTTTAGTTAGTATTGTTTTTTGATGATTTTAGTTAGTATTGTTATGATTTCTTTTTCTAATCAAGTAGCGAATCAAGTAAAATCTACTATGAACTTAAATAAAGATAGACAAGAAATGTATGATAGAGAATCTGAAATAGAAGAATTTATAGAAAATTTTATAAAAAATATAGAAGTTTCAACTAATTTATATCCAGATAAAGAATATGTAGAATGTGGAGAATATAAAGTATATTATATAAATACAAATGTAGAAGTTGCACCTGAAAATCAAGGTGATAATGCTGTTAAATTTGGTATAGCTTTTAAAAGTAATAACGAAGAAAGTAATATAGAAGTTAGAGTTTCAAATATTAAAGATGGAGATTATGATATAGACTATGCAGTAAAATCTTGGAGAGAACAAAATGCGGGAGTTGATTCTGTAAATGAGTAAATTGAAAAAATCAAAAGGATTTACACTAATTGAGTTATTAGTAGCATTAGCGATAGTAAGTACTATACTTTTAGCTTTCTTTAAAGTTACTGATAGCACTACTAAAATGAATGTTAAAAATGACTTAGATATAAAGGCTTTAAATCTTGCTCAAAGTGAAATAGAGAATTTAAGAAATCAGATAAAAAATAATACTCTAATAGAAGAAGATATTGAACCTTATAAAAAAAGTATAGATGGAAAAGAATTTAATATAGATTTAGATATAACTAAATCTAATGTAAATACTAAAAATGATAATGTAAATACAGGGCTATATATGTATACAATTAGTATAAGTGTACAACCTGTTGATACTTATTTTAGTGAAAAAACAACAGAATTAAAAGACATAAAAATACTATCAAAAAATTCACAATAGACATATAAATTAATACACAATAAATTATGAAAGAAGGAATATTAATGAATATATTTAAATTACTAGAAATAGGGGTAGAGCTTGGAGCATCTGATATACACATAACAGTAGATAGCCCACCAATAGCAAGAGTTAAAGGAAGCTTTATAAAATTAAGAGAAGAAAACTTATCTAAAGAAGATACATTTCAAATGGCCAAAGAAATAACAGGGCCAAAGAAATTCAAAATACTAGAAGAACATGGAGAAGTAGACTTATCAGTATCTATAAAAACAGGAGATAGATTCAGGGTAAATGCTTATAAACAAAAAGGAAACTATGCAATAGCAATAAGAACAATAACATCACAGATACCAACATTTAAAACACTAGGTCTACCAGATGTGGTTGCATCATTTGCTCAAAAACATAAAGGATTAGTACTTGTAACAGGACCAACAGGAAGTGGTAAAAGTACAACACTAGCGAGTTTAATAGATATAATAAACTCGACACAAGAAAGACATATAATAACACTAGAAGACCCAATAGAATATGTACATCATCATAAAAAAGGAATAGTAAATCAAAGAGAAATTGGAAATGACACAGACTCATTTAATGCTGCATTAAGAGCAGCACTACGTCAAGACCCTGATGTAATTCTAGTAGGAGAGATGAGGGACCCTGAAACTGTTTCGATAGCACTTACAGCAGCAGAAACAGGACATTTAGTTTTTTCAACACTTCACACAGTTGGTTCAGCAAAAACTATAGATAGAATAGTAGATATGTTCCCAGCAGAACAACAACAACAAGTTAGAACACAATTATCAACTGTATGTGAAGGAGTTATATCACAACAATTAATAAAAACTATAGATGGAAGAAATAGAGTAGCTGCACTAGAGGTTATGGTTACAACACCTGCAATTAGAAATTTAATAAGAGAAAATAAAACATATCAAATTCAAAATATAATACAAACAAGTTCTAAAATAGGAATGCAAAGTATGGACCAAGAACTTGTTAATTTATTTAGACAAGGAAAAATATCTAAAGAAAGTGTATTAAGTAGATGTACAGATTTTGAATATACATCTAGATTAGTTGGAGGAATGAACTATTAAGTTTTTGGAGGAGATTGAATGATAAAAAGAAATAATAAAGGTTTTACTTTATTAGAGTTACTGATTTCAATTTTTATATTAACGACAGTTATTTTTTTAGGGTATAGAGTAATAAATAAATCTACGATTGATATCAAAAATCAAAGTAATATAAATAAAGGTCAGTTGACTGTAAATGATATGAATAAATATTTAACTAAGGATTTAGAACGTGCAAGGAATGTATCATTATCATCAAATTATCTAATGGAACAAAATACATTTACAGATGATTCTACACAAGAAAATACAATAACTAATAATAAAAAGTTAAAAGAAGCATTTGGACAGTATTTAGAAGATACAGAAAATGATTTATCAACAGATGAAAAATTTATCTATAGTTATAACATAGATTATAAAAAAGATGAAAATAATACCGAAAAGATAACTTATAATGTAGAGATTATTAAAGATAAAAATAATTACAAATATAGTATATTAAGAGAAGGAACAAATGAAGTCTTAATAACTTTTATAACTAATGAAATATTAACTGAGGAAGTACTAAGTAGAGATGATAAATTACCATTTACAATTGGATTAGATAGTCCATATGAAGTTACTTTAGGATATGCTGGTAAAAATAATGATGAATTTGTAGAACATCAATTTGTTGTTGCTTCTAGGTTACATGATCTTTATGGTGGGGAAGATGGAAGTACTGGATCTGGTAGTGGCGGAAATGGAGATGGAAGCATTGGATCTGGAGAAGCAAGTGATTATTTAAATTATTGCTTAAATAAAGCACAATCTTATATTAATAAGTTAGGTAATAACGATATTAGTAATTTAATAAATGAAATATTTAAAATTTCATTAAAAGAAAAATATGATAGTAATGATTTAGATAGTATGGATAATTATGCAGATAAGTTAATTGAGAATATTAATAATATTAGAAATAACTGTGATAAACAATATTTAGACAACAATCAGCAAAATCTAAATGGAGCAGAGTATTATTTAAATGTAGTAAAAAGCATTTTAGATAATTTTAATAATCAAAATAATAATATAGATAGAAATCATTTAAATAATATTATTAATATAGTAAGTCAGACTTTAAAATATAAATGTCTAACATCTTATCCAGATGGAGCAAAGAATAAAATTGTAGCACTAAAAGCAGCTATAATGGAGCAAAAAAATATAAGTAATAATAATTCTACACCAATAGGATCACAGGTTGATGAACAAGCAAAAATAATTGATAATTATGAATTAAACTTTGACAATAAAATTGTGAGCGATAGAATAGATAAAATGTGTCAAATGCTAGATTTAATTGTAGCGAAAACGTGGCAAACAGATAATATAGATAATGATATAAATGAATTAAGTCAATTTATAAATGATACAATCGATATCATAATAGAATTTGAAATTAGCTTAAAAACATATATATATAATAATATACCAATATGTGATAATATTCCTTCAGATTTAATAAATAAGATTAATTTATGTGCTGAAGATGTAATTTTAAAAATGAATGAAGCGAATGAAATTCTTGTATCTATAAAAGCACAATTAAATAGAGTAAATTATATAAAAATTAATAATTAAATAGATGGAGTTTTTATATGGAAATATATTTTACAATAATATCATTTATAATGGGGATATTATTAGGTAGCTTCTTCAACGTATGTATATACCGAATACCAAACAATCAATCAATAGTAAATCCACCATCACACTGCTACAACTGTAACACTAGACTAAAACCACTAGACTTAGTTCCAATACTAAGCTGGGCTTTACTAAGAGGTAAATGTAGATACTGTGGACAAAAGATCAGTTCAAGATATGCCTTAGTAGAGTTATTAACAGGAATACTGTTTGTATTAGTGTATAAAGTTTACGGATATAACACAATAACCTTATATTATCTATTATTAGTATCATTACTAGTAATAATAACATTCATAGACTTAGACCACTATATAATACCAGATGAGCTTATTATATTTGGCTTAATAGGAGCATTAATCTTTAATATCCTAGGTCAAGGAATAAGCATAAAAGATAGCTTACTTGGAGGTCTAATTTGTGGTGGTGGAATGCTAGTTTTAATCCATCTAATAGAGTTGTTAATCAAAAAAGAAGCGATGGGTGGAGGAGATATAAAGCTATTTGGTATGGTAGGATTATTTTTAGGATTAAAACTAGGACTTCTTACAATACTTCTAAGTGTTTATATAGGAGCTACTTATGGAATACTAACCATTATATATAGCAAAATAAAGAAAAAAGAATATAACTCAATGATACCTTATGGACCATTTATATCTGTAGGAGCATTGATTAGTATTTTATATGGTACAAATATAATGAATTGGTATATTGGATTATTCTAATATACCAATTTGTTATTAAGACAATAAAATATAAATGATTGCATAATGAGTTTAAAGTCAATAATAGTAGTAACCTACTATTACCCTTTAACATATGATATATATAATATTAATTTCAATAATAATATCACATATATGCAATAAACAAATTTATAAAATATGTGATGATTTAGAAAAATCTAAAAAGAACACAATAATAATTTACACACTAATAATTTTAACAATGATATTGATTTATAAAAAATATGGAATAACATTACAATCAATAAAATACTTATCATTAATACCATTTATAATCGTAATTTCAATAATAGACTATCATACAACATACATATATGATATAACAATACTTAGTGGTATAATAATCCAAGGTGGAGTATTTTTAATATCACCAGATGTTAAAACATATATAAGCGCACTGTTAATAGGAATCATAATACCATATATATTAGCTAAAATAACTAAAGGATTAGGTGAAGGTGACATAGGTCTTTATGGCTTATGTTGTTTTGTATTAGGTAAAAACTACTCAATATACTTAATATCTTTATCGTTTATATTAGCATCAATATATTGTGTGTATATACTTATAACAAAAAGTGGTAAAATAAGAAAAATACCATTTGCACCATTTATATCACTAGCAACAGTTTTAATAATACTAACCAATTTTGATATACTCAATATTTGGTTTAATATAATAGGTAATTAAGGAGGAATACTATGTACGTAGTAGTAGGTCTGGGTAACCCTGGAAAACAATATGAAAATACAAGACATAATGTAGGATTTAATGTTATAGATATTTTGGCAAAGGAATATGATATATCTGTGACGAAAATAAAACATAAGGCTTTAATAGGAGAAGGAAGAATAGGTTCTGAAAAAGTTCTTTTAGTTAAGCCACAAACATATATGAATTTAAGTGGTGAAACATTAATAGATATATATAATTATTATAAGGTTGATTTGGACAATATAATAGTAATATATGATGATATAGACTTAGATGTTGGAAAATTAAGAATAAGAAAAAAAGGAAGTGCTGGAACTCATAATGGTATGAGATCTATCGTAAAATGTTTAGGGTCTGGAGATTTTCCAAGAGTAAGAGTTGGAGTTTCAAAGCCTATGAAAGGACAAGATTTAGCTGATTTTGTACTTTCTAGATTTAGAAAAGAAGAACAAGCTGACTTAGAAATAGGTCTTGAAAAAGCTTACAAAGCAGTAGAGTCTATGATTAAGGAAAACGTAGATATGGCTATGAATAAATATAATGGATAATGAGAGGGGATTTTAATATGAATGACATATTTGTATACCCTTTGCAAAATTCAAAAGAATATAAAGATATAATAAACTGTATAAACAATAAAGGCTCATTATTAATTAATGGCCTTTTAGCAGTTCAAAAACCACATATAGTTTACTCGATGTATAGAGATTTAAATAGACAAACTATTTTTATAACAAATAGTGATCTAGAAGCTAAAAAGGTTTATGATGATTTAAGTTTTTATATGAAAGATAAGGTAGAGTATCTTGGGTTTCAAGATATACTATTTTATCACTTGGATGCAAAGGATAGAAGTGAAGAAGCTAAAAGATTAAAGGTATTATTAAAATTAGCTAAGGGAGATAATCTAATTTTAGTAACATCTATTGAAGCTGTTATGAAAAAATACATACCTAAAGAGATACTTTTAGAAAACATCTACACTTATAAAATAGGTGATGTAGTAAATCTAGAAAAATTAAGTGAAACCTTAGTAAATTTAGGATATGAAAGAGTTTCAAAAATAGAGGGATTTGGTCAATTTAGTATAAGAGGTGGAATAATAGATATATTCTCATTAGAATATAACAACCCTATTCGTATGGAATTATTTGATGATGAAATAGATTCTATACGAACTTTTGATGTTTTCTCACAAAAGTCAATTGAGAAAATAAATGAATTTTCTATAACACCATCAAGAGAGTTTATATATCCTGAAAACGTAGAAGATGCTGTAAATAAAATCAAAGAAGAAGATATGGGTAAAAATACTAATGAGGATGTATTTTTAAATATAGATAATATAAGCAGTAAAACTTATTTTGAAGGAATAGAAAATTATATTGATTATTTATATCCAGAGGAAAATAAAAGTATTTTTACTTATCTACAAGAAAACGCTATAGTATTTTTTAATGATATAAGTAGAACTAAAGAAAGATGTGAAAACTACTTAAATGAATTTAAAGAAAATTACAAGTTAAACCTTGAAAGAGGTCTGGCTATAAAAAAACAAGGTGAATTATTATATACATATAATGATTTAGAATTTTTATCAGATGGTAGAAAATTAGTATTAAATACACTTTTACCAAAACCTATAAATGATTTTAATGTAAAGTCTATAGTAAATTTTGATTCTAGGGAAGTACCTACTTTCAATGCAAAGGTAGAGGTTTTGGTAGAAGAATTAAATAGATTAAAATATAAAGGATACAAAATAATACTTGCTACTAATACATATGATAGAGCAAAAAAATTATATCAAGATTTATTAGATTTAGGTTTAGAGTCAACTATATCTAAAGATAGAGATGTAGAGATAAAATCTTCTCAAATTATAATTATACCAGCTCGTATAAGCAAAGGTTTTGAGTATAAGTCTATAAAGTTTGTAGTAATTACAGATAATGAGATGATAGGAGTTCATAAGAGAACTTCAACTTCTAAATCTAAGAAGCATAAAAAAGGAAAGAAAATAGAATCATTTTTAGATTTAAATATAGGTGATTATGTAGTTCATGAAAATAGTGGAGTTGGTAGATATACAGGCATTGAACAAATGACTGTAAACAATATAAAAAAGGACTACATGAAGTTAGTTTATCAAGGTGGAGATAATCTATATGTACCTATAGATCAAATGGACAAAGTTCAAAAATATATAGGTGTAGATGATGATAAGGTTAAGTTAAATAAACTAGGAACTAATGAATGGACAAAAGCTAAGGCTAAAGTTAAAAAAGAAATTGAAGATATGACTGATGAACTTATACAGCTTTATGCTAAGCGTGAAAAAGTAAAAGGATATAAGTTCTCTAAAGATACTCCTTGGCAAGGTGAGTTTGAAGCCTTATTCCCACATCAAGAAACTGATGATCAATTAAAAGCTATAGAAGAAACTAAAAAAGACATGGAATCAGATAAGGTAATGGATAGACTTGTCTGTGGAGACGTTGGGTATGGTAAAACAGAGGTAGCTATAAGAGCAGTATTTAAAGCTTGTATGGATCAAAAACAAGTAGCTGTATTAGTTCCAACGACTATATTAGCTCAACAGCATTACAATACTTTTAAAGAAAGATTTGAAGGATATCCAATAAGAGTTGAAGTATTAAGTAGATTTAAAACACCAAAACAACAAAAACAAATTATAGAAGATGCTAGAAAAGGTTTAGTTGATGTTTTAATAGGAACGCATAGAATAGTATCTAAAGATATAAATATGCCTAACTTAGGTTTGGTTGTAATAGATGAGGAGCAAAGATTTGGAGTAAGACATAAAGAATCTTTAAAGAAAATTAAATCTACTGTTGATGTTCTTACATTATCTGCAACACCTATACCAAGAACACTTCATATGTCTCTTAGTGGAATAAGAGATATGAGTGTTATAGAAGAGCCACCACAAGAGAGACATCCAGTAATTACTTATGTTACAGAAGCTAAGGAAAGTATAATTCAAGATGAAATCGAAAGAGAATTAGGCAGAGGTGGCCAAGTATTTTTTGTATATAATAGAGTTGAGCGTATTGAAGAGATGGCAAGTATGATTCAAAGATTAGTGCCTGACGCAAAAGTTGCCGTAGCTCATGGTAGAATGACACCAAAAGATCTTGAAAATATCATTTTAGGATTCTTAAATAAGGAGTTTAATGTATTAGTTTGTACAACTATAATAGAGACTGGTATGGACATATCAAATGCCAATACGATGATAGTTTATGATGCAGATAAAATGGGTCTAGCTCAACTTTATCAATTAAGGGGTAGAGTTGGAAGAAGTACTAGACAAGGTTATGCATATTTAATGTATGAAAAAGATAAAGTACTTAGTGAAATAGCAGAGAAGAGATTAAAAGCTATAAGAGAGTTTACTGAGTTTGGTTCAGGTTTCAAAATAGCAATGAGAGACCTTGAAATAAGAGGTGCTGGAAACATACTAGGTTCAAAACAGCATGGTCATATGGCTGTAATTGGATATGATTTATATGTAAAAATGCTAAATGAAGCAATAAAGAAAGTTAAAGGTGAAGAAGTTTACGAAGATATAGATGTAGAAATAGATTTAAGTGTAAATGCTTATATACCAGATACTTATATAACTGATGAGTTAACTAAGATAGAAATGTACAAAAAAATAGCATCTATAGAAAGTAAAGAAGATATGTATGAAGTTCAGGAAGAATTGGAAGATAGATTCTCAGATATACCTAAATCTGTTGAAACTTTACTAAAGATAGCATACATTAAAACTTTATGCAAAAAATTAAAAATAGAAAAAGTAAGACAAATTAAAGATGAAATATTATTAAATCCGTTAACTAGATACAAGACAAAGGAAAAAATAGGTTATAATATAGTCAATGAGTTAGAGGAATTATTAGAAAATATGTGTAATTTAAAATCAAATTAAGAATAAGAAAGGGTGTCTAATTTTGAATAAAATAATAACATTAATTTTATCATCTTTACTTTGCATATCAGCAGTTGGTTGTAGTAGTAAAGTAAATGATAATGATGTAGTAGTAAGTGTAAATGGGAAAAATATAACAGCAAAACAATTTGAATCAACATTAGCTTTATATAAAGAATCTTTTGAATTAATGTATGGAAGTACTATATGGGATAACGAAGTTGAAGAAGGGGTAAAGTATAGAGATAAATTTAAAGAGATAATGCTTGATCAAATGATAGATATAGAAGCGGTATGCCAACAAGCTAAAAAAGATAACTTAGTTCCTACTAAAGAAGAAGTAGATAAATCTTTTGAAGAATTTAAGAAAAGTATAGATGAAGATGAAGAATATAAAAAGAAATTAAAAGACTTAGGTATAGATGATACATATCTAAAATCTCAACAAGAACAAGAATTAATACTACAAAAGTATAAAGAAAATTTTGATAAAAATTTAAAAATATCAGATGAAGAAATGAAAAAATACTATGAAGAACATAAAAAAGACTATTATAAAGATGAAGTAAAAGCATCTCATATACTTATATCTACTGTAGATGATAATGGAAAAGAGCTTTCAGAAGCTAAGAAAAAAGAAGCTAAAAAGAAAGCAGAAGAAATACTTAAAAAAGCAAAAAATGGTGAGGAATTCTCTGAACTTGCAAAAGATAATTCTGATGATACAGGATCAGCATCTCAAGGTGGAGATTTAGGATATTTTACAAAAGGACAAATGGTTCAACCATTTGAAGATGCTGCATTTAGCTTAAAATCAGGTGAAATATCAGATATAGTAGAATCAGAATATGGATACCATATAATTAAAGTTTATGACAAAATAGATAAACAACTTACATTTGATGAAGTTAAAGATGAGATAAAAGCTACTTTAACAGAAGATAAATATATAAAAAATATAGAAGAAATATCAAAAAAAGCTAAGGTAGAAAAAAACGAAGATATAATAAAAAAGATTAAATTTTAAACTTTAAGCTATGTATAGTAATACATAGCTTTTTTGCATATTTTTCTTATCCCTGGTAAAAATAAGGTTAAAGTTAGTAACTGGAGGTATAATTAAAATGAGAGCAACTGGAATAGTTAGAAGAATAGATGACCTTGGAAGAGTTGTTGTTCCTAAGGAAATAAGAAAAACTTTACGTATAAGAGAAGGAGATCCTTTAGAAATATTTACAGCTAAAGATGGAGAGGTAATCTTAAAAAAATATTCACCTATAGGTGAATTAAATGAATTTTCTCAAGAGTATGCAGAAACTTTAGGTGAGACATTAGGATGTGGAGTAATAGTTACAGACTTAGATTCAATAATAGCAGTTTCTAAGCTTCCTAAGAAAGACTATAAAGAAAAGAGCATAAGTGATGATTTAGAACATCTAATAGAAAGTAGAGAATCAAAATCATTTAAAGATAGTAAGTTAATCCAATTACATAAGGATGATGCTATGGAGTATAAACATCAAATAATTATGCCTATAATAAGCTCATCAGGAGATTGTATAGGATCTATAGTTCTAATTTCAAAAGAGTCAGAAGTTATATCTGAATCTGATGAAAAGATACTTAAAATAGCAGCTAATTTCTTAGGCAAACAAGTTCAATAAAAATAAAAAGGACCTAATAAGGTTCTTTTTTTATTTGCAATATAATTTAATTGTTTAAAATTTATTTACATTATTTTAGGATTTTTAGTAATATGTTGAATGTCATATTGAATATATGATATATTAAAGTTTGTTATATAAATAATTTGGAGGGAATGTTATGAGTAGTGTTAAAACAAAAGATTCCTTTTTAAAAGGAGCCTTTATACTTGGAATGGCGGGTATTTTAGTTAAAATAATGGGAGCATTCTTTAGAATACCATTAGGAAATCTTATAGGTTCTAAAGGTATGGCTTATTATCAAGCTGCATATCCAGTTTATACTCTATTTCTAACTTTAGCTACAGCAGGATTCCCGACTGCACTTGCTAAGTTAGTTTCAGAAAAAAATGCAATAGGAGATCATAAAGGAGCTCATAAGATATTCAAAGTATCATATACGGTACTATTTATGACAGGGATAATAGCGTTTTTAATATTCTTCTTTGGTGCAGATTACATAGTAAATGATTTAATGAACAATCCAGGTGCAAAAAGTGCAATGCTAGCAATAGCACCAGCTCTTATATTTGTTCCACTTATGTCTTCGTATAGAGGATATTTCCAAGGTCAAAGAGATATGAATAAGATTGCTATATCTCAAATAGCAGAGCAGTTCTTTAGAGTTATTTTAGGAATAGGACTTGCATATTTCTTAATGGAACAAGCAGGACCAGAATTAGGTGCAGCAGGAGCTATTATGGGTGCTACAATAGGTGCAGTAGCTTCAATATTATACTTAATAATTACATATCTTAGAGGAAGTAAACAACGTAAGATAGATATAAAAAATAGCAAACACTTTAGAGATGAAAGTGTAATAACAATACTTAAAAAACTTTTAGTTGTTGCAATACCTATAACAATAGGTGCATCAGTAATGCCATTAGTAAATATGATAGATAACGTAATAGTTATAAAAAGACTTACAGTAGCTGGATTTACACCGGATCAAGCATTATCAGCATTTGGTCAGTTAACTGGTATGGCAATGTCTATAATAAACCTACCATCAGTTATAACAGTTGCAATGAGTATGAGTTTAGTTCCGGCTATATCAGAAGCTTTTGCTTTAGGAAATAAAAGTAAAGCTAGAAAAGATACAAAAAGTGCTATAAAAGTAACTTTATTAATAGTTTTACCATGTGCATTTGGTATGGCTTCACTTGCAACACCTATAATGCAATTATTATATCCAAAAGAGCCAACAACTGTAGGAACTATACTTTTATTCCTTACACCTTGTGTAATATTCTTAGGATTAATACAATCTATGAATGGTATACTTCAAGGTATGGGAAAACCAATGATACCAGTTATTGCATTAATTATAGGTATGGCATTTAAAGTTGTTATAAGTTATACATTAACTGCAATACCATCAATAAATGTATTAGGATCTGCAATAGGTACAGTATCAGCATATCTTATAGCTGCTTTAATAGAGATTGCTTGTATAAAGAAAGTTATGGGAGTGAAGTTCCCAATTAAAGAATTTATTGTAAAACCATTAATAACAGTTATATCTATGTTTATAGCAGTTAAATTCAGTTATAGTTTCATAGCAGGAATAATAGGTGGAAAATTAGCAACTTTAATATCTATAGCTATAGGTGGAATTGTATATGGATTAGTTTTAATAGGAATAGGTGGTATCAAAAAAGAAGAAATACTTACTATGCCTAAAGGAAATAAAATATATACAATACTTAGAAAACTGAAACTTATGAAATAATAAATAGAATATATATACAAATAAAGGAAATACTTATAAATAGTTAATTTCCTTTATTTATTTTATAAAAATAAATTTATAATAAAAAATACAAAAGAGGAGTTACAAAATGTCTAAAATAAGTATAGTAGGACTTGGACCAGGAGAATATTCTCTTATAAGCCAAGGTGCTTTAGATGCTCTACACTCAAGTTGTAGAATATATTTAAGAACAGAGAAACATCCAATTGTAAATAAGCTTAAAGAAACTATAAAATACACTTCTCTAGACTATTTTTATGATAGTGAAGAAAACTTTGAAGATGTTTACTATAAAATTTCTAAGCATATTATAGAATTGGCTAAAGAAGGCGATTTGGTTTATGCAGTTCCAGGTCATCCTAGAGTAGCAGAGAAAACTGTAGGAATAATAGAATCTATGGCTAAAGAAAATAATATAGAAGTAGAGACAATAGCTTCAATGAGTTTTGTAGATGCTATGTTTAATTATTTAGCAGTAGATCCAGCCGATGGATTTAAATTAATAGATGCATTTGAAATAGAAAATTCATATATAGATACAAATACAAGTATGATCATAACTCAAATATATGACCAGTTTATAGCATCAAATATAAAATTAAAGCTTATGGAATATTATGATTATGATCAAGAAGTATGTATAGTAAATGGTGCAGGTGTTAAGAATTTAGAAAGTAAGAAATATGTACCTCTTTATGAATTAGATAGAAGTGAAAATTTATTCAATTATTTAACTAGTTTATATATACCAAAAAGTTCTAAAAAGATGTATAATACAGTAAATGACTTAGAAATTATAATGAACACTTTAAGAGGCGAAAATGGATGTGATTGGGATAAAAAACAAACACATGAATCCCTAAAGAAATACGTTATAGAAGAAGCATATGAACTTTGTCAAGCTATTGATAATGATGATATTGATGAAATGATAGAAGAGCTTGGAGATATTCTTCTACAGATTATATTCCATTGTCAAATAGGAAAAGAAGAAGGTTATTTTGATCTAAAAGAAGTAGTAAATGGAATTTGCACAAAACTTATTAATAGACACCCACATGTTTTTAATAATGTTGACTTAGATATGAGTCAATTTGAAAAAACTTGGGAAGAATTAAAAAGAGATGAAAAAGGTGAAACTAATATAACTTCTGGTTTAAAAAGAATACCAAGTCACTTACCTGCACTTATAAAAGCTGAAAAAATTCAACATAAAGCAGCTCTTATAGGATTTGACTGGGATGATATAAAGGATGTATTTGAAAAAATTAATGAAGAATATAAAGAATTACTTGACGAATGCAAACAAGGAAATATAAAATACATAAAGGAAGAACTAGGAGATTTATTGTTCTCAATAGTAAATTTAGCTAGATTCTTGCGCATAGATTCAGAAGAGGCATTAAACCTTACAAATCAAAAATTCATAAATAGATTTGAATTTATGGAACAAAGTGCGTCTAAATTACATATAAAATTAGAAGATTTGACGCTAGATCAAATGGAAGAGCTTTGGCAAAAAGCTAAAGAAAACAAGTTGTAAAAACTAAGAGGAAATTTGTCAAAAATTTAGAATTTATAGTTATAAAATTATAATTCTATATTATAAAATTTTAGGAGGTATAACCGTCGTGAATAAAGCAGAATTAGTATCAAAGATGGCAGAAAAAAGTGAATTAACTAAGAAGGAAGCAGAGGCTGCATTAAATGCATTCATGAAATCTGTTGAAGAAGCATTAGTAGAAGGAGATAAAGTTCAATTAGTTGGATTTGGAACATTCGAGACTAGAGAAAGAGCTGCTAGACAAGGAAGAAACCCTAGAAATCCTGAAGAAGTTATAGAAATACCAGCTTCTAAAGCTCCAGTTTTCAAAGCAGGAAAAGGATTAAAAGATATAATAAACGGATAATTAAAATGAAAAAAGTGTGGGAATATAGACCACACTTTTTCTGTATATAAGGAGGAGTATTTATGAGATTAGATAAATTTTTAAAAGTATCAAGAATAATAAAGAGAAGAACAGTTGCAAAAGAAGCTTGTGACAAGGGAATAGTTACGATAAATGGAAAAGTAGCAAAGTCTTCATCAGAAGTTAATATAGGAGATTTATTAGAAATTCAATTTGGGGAAAAGAAGATGAAATTTAAGATAAATGAGATAAGAGAACATGTATTAAAAAACGATGCAAAAGAAATGTATGAGATAGTAGAATAAATTTAGCAATCCCTCAGTATATTTATATTAGTATAAAATATTTTTGCTGGGGGGATAGTATGGAACATAATATAACGTTAAAAGATAGGTCTAGTTTATATGTATCAGGCATAGAGCATATCTACTCTTTTAATGATAAAAAAGTAGAACTTAGAACATCTGCAGGTGAAATGGTAATAGAAGGCGAAAATTTAGACATGGGAAAATTAAACTTAGATGAGAGTGTTATAAGTGTAGAAGGAACTATAAATGCTATAATTTATTCTAAAAGTAGAAAGCCACAAGAAAGTTTGATAAAGAGGTTATTTAAGTAAATGATTGTTTTTGCAGAAGATTTAAGCTCATTTTATGCCACTATATATGGTGGCTTAATTATAGGTTTATTGTTTGATATAAATAGGAGCTTAAGATCTAATTTTAAACTATTAAAATGTTTTTCGGTAGTTTTTAATATAATATTTTGGATATTAGCTACTAGTATTATATTTATAACAGTAAATGCAATAGAATCTTTTGATTTAAGATATTATCATTTTGTGGCTTTATTAATAGGTTTTTTATTATACTATAATACAATAAGTAAATTTGTTCTAAAATTACTTAATAAGATAATTGGATTTATAGTATTTTTAATAAAGAAAACTATAATTTACATATCTGTAATCTCTGAAAGTTTATATTATATGATTGTTTATATGTTGCACTTTTTACTAGATACTATATTTTTTATACCTAATTTATTTTTAGCTACTAAGAAGGTTATAAAAAGAAAGCCTAGAATTAAATTAAAGGTCAATAAAAAATCATAGGTAGGGTGTATTTATATGAACATAAGAAAAAAATTTTCCGCTCAATTTATATTAATAATAGTTTTTATTTTATTTATAGTATACACATTAATAAGTAGCTTTGTATTTCAAGTAAAGAAGTTAAATGAGTATAAGGCTGAAATATCATCATTAAATAAACAAATAAGTAGTACTAAAAAACAAATTGAAGAATTAAAAAAAATAGAAAATGGTAGTACAACTGAGGATTTAGAAACTATAGCAAGAAACCGTCTTAATATGGTTAAACCTAATGAAATACTATATATTGATATAGGAAAAGAAGGTGATTAAATTACCTTCTTTTTGTTTATATAAAATTAATTATAGTATAAAACATTTTAGTAAGGTTATTTATAAATAATAAATATGTAATATTGATTATTAAATTGTATCTAGCTGATATAATAAATTTATAATTATAAAATTTATTATTTTAGATACATTAATAGATTAAAAAAATATATAAGGAGATGAATTTATGAAAATAGGTACTATAGATATAGGAACAAATTCAATGAGACTTTTAATAGCAGAATACAAAGATGGTAAAATAATAAATAGAAAGAAGTATGTAAATACGACTAGAATAGGTCAAGGTGTTGATAAACAAGGTTATATAACAGATGATGCAATAAAAAGAAATATAGATGCGCTAGTAGAATTTTCTGATATATGTAAAACTGAGAGTTGTGAAAAAATATACTGTATGGGTACTTCAGCTCTTAGAGATAGTAAAAATAAAGATATATTCGTAGAATTAGCTAAAGAAAAAGCAGGTATAAATGTAGAGATAATAAGTGGTGATAGGGAATCTAATTTAGGTTTTAGAGGAGTATTAGAAGGTATAGAAAAAGCAGAAGATATATTAGTAATAGATATAGGTGGAGGTTCTACCGAATTTATTATAGGGAATGATGAAGGAATAAGATTTTCTAAAAGTGAAAATATAGGAGCCCTTAGAATGACTGAAAAATTTTTATATAAAGATCCTATAAATGAAACTGAATTTTATGCTATGAGTAATTTTATATATGAAGAATTAAAAAATACATTGGAATGTATAAAGAAAGATAAAATAAAAAAGCTTGTAGGTATTGGAGGAACAATAACTTCACTTTCGGCAATAAATCAAGAATTAGAAGTATATTCTATGGACAAAATACATAATAGTAAAGTTACGTTGAATGAAATAGAATTAATTCTACAAAATTTAAAAAAGATGACATTAAATGATAAAAAAACCTTAAAAGGACTACAACCTAAAAGAGCTGATATTATAACTGCTGGTGTAGAAATATTACATACAATAATGAAAAATCTAGAAATAAAAGAAATAACAGTAAGTGAATACGATAATTTGGAAGGCTTAATGTGTCAAAACATAAAAAATATGTCTTAATATTTTAAAATTTTTAAAACTGATTATGACAAAATAAATCCTAACCTTTTTGCTACAATCTCTTTATAAGAAGCAAATAAGGGGGGGATTTTTTTATGGACAAGAGTTCAATAAGTATATCAAGAAGTACTAATATTAATTCAGAGAAAATAAATATAAATTTATTAAAACATATTGATTTTAATATAATAATATTTAGTTTAATAGGTTTTTTATTAAGTAAATCAATTTTAATAGGTTCTATAGCACCTTTAAGTATAGCTTTTTTCTTATGCACAAGTAAAATAGAAAGATACAAAATACCAATATTTATATCTACATTAATTGGAATAATACTATCTGGTAATGTTACTCCATATATATTAAAGTATATTATTTGTTTATCTATATTTATGATTATAAGTAACAAAATAAAAAATATTAGTTCGTATTTAAAGATATCATTTATTGGGGCATTTATAATTTTTCCTATATCACTAGGACAAGTTATATTATCTGATAAGTATTTATATGATATATTATTATGTTTAATGGAAGCAATTATTACATTTATTTCTATTTATATATTTTCATTTGGAATAAATTTAATGACTAATATAAATAATAGAATATCTGTGAGAGTAGAAGAGTCTATAGCTCTAAGTTTTATAGTTGTATTTAGTATAATAGGAATTGGTAATATAGAAGTATTTGGTGTATCTGTACAAATAGTTTTATCAACAGTATTAATACTTATTACATGTATAATAGGTGGTGCAACGATGGGGGCTAGCTCTGGAGTTATTGTAGGGATAGCTTTATTAATCAATAATATAGCATCTGCTATTTATATGGGAATATACTCTGTTGCTGGATTAGTTGGTGGAACATTAAATAAGTTAGGTAAATATTTTGCTGTATTAGGATATTTACTAAGTTGGATAATGATATATGCGTATACATCAGGAATTGAGTCTAATATTCATCAAATTAGAGATATATTAATAGCTAGTTTAATAGTAATTTTATTGCCTAATAAAATATTTAATAAAATAGAAAAATTATTAAATTTAAATATAGAGTCAAATGATGTTGTTTATAATTACATAAAAAGAAGTAAAGATGTTACTAATAATAAACTTATTAATATGTACAAAGCTTATAATGAATTAGCAGATACATTTGATAAAATTAGAGAAAAAGATAAGGTTATAGATACAAGAGATATAGCAAACATTGTTGATATGATATATAACGATGAATGTAGAAATTGTAGTATGAAAAGACGATGTTGGGACTTGAACTTTTCTCATACATATATGTTAATGAGGCAAGTGTTAGAAGAACTTGAAGAAAATGGACAAGTTACGATTGAAAGTATAAGTGAAGAATTTAGAAAAGAATGTTTAAATCCTGAAGAAATTATAAAAATATCAAATTATTATTATAAATTATTTTTGGTGGATTACAATTGGAGTTTAAGATTTTCAGAAAGTAGAAAATTGATAGCTAATCAAATAAAAAACATATCACAATCAATACAATCATTATCCAAAGACTTAGAAGGAAATATTGTTTTAGATTTAGAAAACGAAAAAAATATTTATGATCAATTACAAAGATATGGAATATCAATTAATAGAGTTAGTTATATGAGTAAAGGTTTGGATGATTTTGAGATAACTATAGATAAAAACACATGTAGTGATGGATGTATGTGTGAAAAAAAGTTAATTAAAGTACTTTCAGATATAGTAGAAGAAAATGTTACTGCACAAAAGATAGGATGTCATTCATTAGGAGGAAAGTGTAGAATAAGTTTTACAAAAGCTCAAAAATATAAAGCAATAACAGAAGTTGCAGGTATGTCTAGAGATGGTCATATATTATGTGGTGATAATTATACATATATGGACATAAGTGATGGTAAATATATGGTTGCTATAAGTGATGGTATGGGAAAAGGTAAAAAAGCTTATGAAGAATCATATATAACCATAGATATATTAGAAAAAATGATGGATGCAAAAATAGATGATGAAATAGTTATAAATACTATAAATAACATGTTATTATTAAAATCTTCTGATGAAGAGATGTTTTCAACTTTAGATTTAGGAATAATCGACCTAAAAAAAGGAACTTTAGAAACTATAAAAATGGGAGCATGTTCTACTTATGTAAAAAGAAATGATAAAGATATAGATTTAATATCATCCTCATCACTTCCAGTTGGAATACTTTCAGATATAAAATTAGATAGAAAGATAACTAAAGTTAATTACGGTGACTATATAATAATGGTTTCAGATGGAATACTTGATGCAGGAAAAAATAATAATTTAGGAGATAATTGGCTTATATATTTCTTGAAAGAAATAAAAACAACTAATCCTAAAGAAATTGCTAATTTAATATTAGATAGGGCTCTTGAAATACAAGACGGAGTTGTTGAAGATGATATGACAGTATTAGTTACTAAAATATGTAGCAATTAAATTAATGTTATCAACAGTATGTGAATAAAATGTTAATAATATGTGGATAAGTATCGGATTATAAAAAAAGTAATAAAAACCTTGAAATTACAAAGTTCGACAAATTCATACAAAAAATAAAATTTTATATGAATAATATATATATATAATAAATAAAGACTTATCAACAAAATACTATGGAAAATAGTTTAAATATGTTGATAAGTCTTTGTTTAATGTTGATAATATATATATATATTGAATTAGAAATAAAAATAAAAATAGTAAATTCATTGAAAAATCTGGATTTTTGTAGAAAATATACTTGTTAATATGTTGATAAGTATGTGGATAAAATAATAAGAATTATTAAGTTTATAAATATATAAATTGAATATTATTGCCTAAAAAAGCCATCCTAATAAATAAGTATATTCTATTGAAAGGATGTCTTATTATGAATAAAAAGATAATTAGAGCAATTATACCGTTATGTATATTTATTTTATTTATATCAATATCATTACAAGAATATAACCATAAATATAATAATACAGAAGTAGTTGAAGCTATGATTAATAATGAGGAAGAAATCAGTGAAGAAAATAATGATAAATCTGAAAATAAATCTAAAATTGATTATAGTAAAACTAAATGGAATTTACAAAGCTTATATAAAAGTGAAGATGAATGGAATAAAGAGTTAAAAAAATTCACCTCTGATACTAAAGAATTAAAAAATTATATAGGGAAAGTAACTAAGTCAAAAACACATTTATCTTTTGCATTAGATATAAAAGAGAAATTAGATATAAGATTAGATAAGCTTTATGGATATGTAAAATTAAATCAAGATATAAATAAGAACTCATATAAATATATTGATATGAAAGAAAATATAAATAGAGTATATAGAGACTATTCTAATATATGCTCAAGTTTAGAATTAGAAATACTTAAATTATCTGATAAAGAATATAATAATTTTATAAAAGATAAAAAATTAAATAAAAAATATGGTATGTATTTAAAAGACATTAGACAATCTAAAGAACATTACTTAGACGAAAATTCAGAGAGTTTACTTGCTAATGTATCATCTATATCTTCTTTACCAGGGCAAGTTTATGAATTGTTTAAAAATATGGATAAAAAAACAAGTCTTAATTCTGCAGAATACAAAACGGCCTTAGAAAGCTCGGATAGAAATGAAAGAAAAACAGCATATCAAAATGAGTTTGTAGCTTATAATGATAATATAAATACATTATCGGGTTTACTTATAGGTCAAGTTAAAAAGAACGTATTTTATTCTTCTGTAAGAGGATATAAATCATCATTAAATATGTATTTAAAAAGTGATGACATAGATGAAAAGGTATACAATAAATTAATTGAGACTGTAAATGATAATATGGATAGTCTTCATAAATATGTAAGTTTAAGAAAAAAAGTATTAAATTTAGATAAGGTATATTCTTATGATATGTTTACACCTTTAGTAGATTCAGTTGATGAGAATTTAACTTATGATAAAGCTCAATCAATAATATATGCAGCGCTGTCTCCTTTAGGAAAAGAATATGGAGATGTAATTTATAAAGCATTTAATGAAAAATGGGTAGATGTTTTTTCTAATGATAATAAAGTGAGTGGAGCGTATTGTTTATCTATATATGGAAATCATCCTTATATATTACTTAATTACAATAATTCACTAGGATCAGTATCAACATTAGCTCATGAGTTAGGTCATGCAGTATATGAATATATGAGTTCTAAGAGTCAAAGCTATTTTAATTCAAATCCATCTATATTTACTCATGAAGTAGCATCAACGACTAATGAAGCTTTATTATATGAAATGCTTATAAAAAATGCAGAAAATGATAAACAAAAAGCATATTATATAACACAATATTTAGATTTAATAAAAGATACTTTATATATTCAAACTATGTATGCTGAATTTGAGAAAACTATACATGAATTAGTTGAGAATAATAAAAGTATAAATGCTTTAGTTTTAGATGATATATGGGGACAGCTACTAATAAAATATTATGGTAAAGATTATGAACTAGATCAACTATCTAAAGTTGGTTGGTCAAGAATACCACATTTCTATAATAGCTTTTATGTTTATAAATATGCTACTGGATGTAGTGCTGGAGTAAGTTTTGCTGAAGATATATTAAAAAATGGATCTGACAATTATATAAGTTTTCTTAAAAAGGGAGGATCTGATTATCCTATTAATGTTTTAAAAAGTGCAGGAGTTAATTTAACAAGCACAAAGCCGATAGAGGATACTATAAATAAATTTGATTCTTTGGTTAAAGAATTAGAAAAGTTAGTGGTAAAATAATTTGAATGACAATATAAAGTCTTAATGCTAAAATATAAATAAAGTTCTAGCATTAGGACTTTATTTATTGAAAAAATAATTAATATACATATAGTGTTTTTTATAAAAATAAATTTAGGAAGGGATTAACAATGCAAAAAAAAGTAAGAAAAGCAGTTATACCTGCAGCAGGTCTAGGAACTAGATTTTTACCTGCAACTAAAGCACAACCTAAAGAAATGCTACCAATAGTTGATAAACCAACATTGCAATATATAATAGAGGAAGCTGTTGCTTCTGGAATAGAAGAAATACTTATAATAACAGGAAGAAATAAAAAATCTATAGAAGATCATTTCGATAAATCAGTTGAATTAGAATTAGAATTAGAGAATAAAGGAAAACAAGAATTATTAGAAATAGTTCAAAACATATCTAATATGATAAATATACATTACATAAGGCAAAAAGAACCTAAAGGATTAGGGGATGCTATATATTGTGCAAGACATTTTATAGGGGATGAGCCATTTGCCGTAATGTTAGGTGATGATATAGTTGATAATGAAGTACCTTGTTTAAAGCAGCTTATGAATGCCTATGAAGAATATAGAACTACCATATTAGGCGTTCAAACAGTTGATGCTAAAGATACAGATAAATATGGCATAATAGGTGCAAAATATATAGAGGATAAAGTGTATAAAGTAAAGGATTTAGTTGAGAAACCAGATCCAGGTAAAGCTCCATCAAATATAGCTATTTTAGGAAGATATATAATAACACCTGAAATATTTGATGTATTAGAAACGTTATCTCCAGGTAAAAATGGAGAAGTTCAACTTACAGATGCATTAAGAGTGTTATCAAAGAAAGAAGCAATGTATGCTTATGATTTTGAAGGTATTAGATATGATGTTGGAGATAAGATTGGATTCTTAAAGGCTACAGTAGATTTTGCATTAAAAAGATCGAATTTAAAAGATGATTTTATACAATATTTAAGAGAAGTATGTAATAAATTTGATAAAGATACAACTGAAATTAAATAATAATGGAGTGATAAGATGAGTAGTAAAATTCAAAAACAGAAGAAAAGACAAAAAATGATAGCCTTATTTATAGTACTAACTTTAGTAGTTTCTAGTATGACGGCTTTATTGAGTGTTATAGCATCTATGTTATAAAAAGTGCTGTATCCATATGGATACAGCATTTTTTACGTTTAAGTAAATTATATTACTTTAATACTTTTTTATAAGATTACAAAGATAGTTATATAAATGTATTGGATTTGAGTGTAAAAAATATTTTGAGTAACGGACAAAGTCGTTGCGACATGAAATATTTCGCCGGCACGTTGCTCAAGCGAAGCGAATTTTTTATATTAAAAAATATATTTAATTTATAATAAAAGAAATTACATTTAAACTATAGATTTAGCATAAAGTAAACTTTTATATATTGTATGGTTAGGTTATAAATAATATGTCTAATAAGTTAAAATATAGTATACTAATTAATAAAAATGTATATAAATGTTTACTAATTAACAAACATGATATATAATTTCATTGATAATACTAACGGAGGAGATGAATATTATGGATAGAAATTTAGCACTAGAACTTGTTAGAGTAACAGAAGCTGCAGCTTTAGTATCGTCAAAATTTATGGGAAGAGGCGATAAAAATGGAGCTGATGGAGCAGCGGTTGAGGCGATGAGAAAAGCTTTTGAATCCGTAAATATAAGTGGAGAAGTAGTTATAGGAGAGGGAGAACTTGATGAAGCTCCGATGTTATATATTGGTGAAAAAGTAGGTAAGAGAACTAGTGACAGTATGGAAGTTGATATAGCTGTTGACCCATTAGATGGAACGACTTTAATAGCTAAAGGTCTTCCGAATGTTATATCTGTAATAGCAATTGGATCAAAGGGAAGTTTATTAAATGCGCCAGATACATATATGAAAAAAATAGTAGTAGGACCAAAAGCTAAAGGTGCTATTGATTTAAATAAAACAGTTGAAGAAAATATAATAGCTGTATCTAAAGCATTAGGTAAAAATACAACACAAATGACAATAGCAGTTCAAGATAGAGAAAGGCACAACTATATAGTTGAAGCAGCTAGAAAGTTAGGCACGAGAATTCAAATGTTTGGAGATGGAGATGTTGCTACTGGAATAGCAACTTGCTTTGATGAAACAGGAATAGATATGATGATGGGTATTGGTGGAGGCCCAGAAGGTGTAATAACAGCGGCTGCTATAAAATGCATGGGTGGAGATATGCAAGCTCAAATATGTCCATTAAGTGAACAAGAATTAAAAAGATGTTATGAATTAGGATTTACAGATGAAGAATTAGAAAAAGTATTAACTATTGAAGATTTAGCTAAAGGAGATAATTTATTCTTTGCGGCAACTGGTATAACAGAAGGGGATTTATTAAATGGAGTAAAACATATTGGAAGTAATAAGGCGAAAACTCAATCAGTAGTAATGAGAGCAAAAACAGGAACTATAAGATTTGTTGATGCTATTCATAGTTTAGATAAAAATGATATATTAGTTGATTTAATGAAAAAATACAATATGGAGTAAGATTAAAATAAGGAGCTATTTTTGATTAAGAACTAGCTCCTATATTAATTATTAAAATATATAGTTATTATGTTATTTACATATATAAATATATGTTTGAAAATTTACATATATATAGTTTAAAAGTTTTTAAAATAGTATAAAATATATAGTATAAAATTATGGTATATATTTAGTTTATTTATTGACCATACATATTAATGATGATATCATTAAAATTAATTATTAATTAAACTTTTCTTTTTCACACCTTTAATTTCCAAAAATATAAAGATACATATTTATATGATAGATGAGGAGGATTTTTTTGAATTTAGATCAAATAACACCAAATGAATTAGGTAGTAAAACATTAACTCAACTTAGAGATATAGCTAAAGAAATAGGTATAAAATCTGTGAGTAAATATAAAAAGAATGAATTAATTGAACTTATAAATGAAAATATAAAAAAAGAAGAAACTGTAGAAGAAAAAACAAATATATTACAAGAAAATAAAATAGAGAAAAATGAGAACGTGGAAAATAAAAGCTATATAAAACCTTATGAAAAGAAAAATACGGATAGAAACACAGATAATAGATATCAAAGAAATGAAAATAAATCATCAAATACTGAGTATGTAAATACGAGAAATAATAAAGGATACTATACACCTAAGATTGTTGAAGAATCTAAGATAGTAGATGAATTTAACACATCAAAAGATGATGAGGTAATGGGTGTTTTAGAAATATTACCAGATGGATTTGGATTTTTAAGAGGATCGAATTATTTATCAACAGAAGGGGATGTATATGTATCACCATCTCAAATAAGAAGATTTAATATGAAGACTGGGGATAAAGTAAAGGGAATAACTAGACACCCTAAAACAGGAGAGAAGTTTAGAGCTCTTTTATATGTTCAAAAGATAAATGATGAGAATCCAGAAACTGCAATACAAAGAAAAGCATTTGAATTATTAACTCCAATATACCCAGAAGAAAGATTAACATTAGAAAGAAGTCAAAGTGATATAGCTACAAGACTTATAGATTTAATATCACCTATAGGAAAAGGGCAAAGAGGATTAATAGTTGCTCCTCCTAAAGCAGGTAAAACTAGCTTACTTAAAAATGTAGCAAACAGTATCGCAAAAAATCATCCAAATGTTGAGTTAATAGTTCTTCTTATAGATGAAAGACCTGAAGAGGTTACTGATATGAGAGAATCAATAAATGGAGATGTTATATACTCTACTTTTGATCAAGTATCAAGCCATCATGTTAAGGTTGCAGAAATGGTTTTAAATAGAGCGCAAAGATTAGTTGAACATGGTAAAGATGTTGTAATACTTTTAGATAGTATTACAAGACTTGCAAGAGCTTATAACCTTACAATATCTCCAACGGGTAGGACTTTATCAGGAGGTTTAGATCCAGGGGCTTTACATGGACCTAAGAAATTCTTTGGTGCAGCTAGAAATATAAGACAAGGTGGATCTCTTACAATACTTGCAACTGCATTAGTTGAAACAGGTTCAAGAATGGATGATGTTATATTTGAAGAATTTAAAGGGACTGGAAATATGGAATTAAATCTAGACAGAAAACTAGCTGAGAAGAGAATATTCCCAGCTGTAGATATATATAAATCAGGAACAAGAAGAGAAGATTTATTACTTACTGAAGAAGAAAAAACTGCTCTATGGAAGTTAAGAAGAGAGATGAGTAATAATTCAGTTTTAGAAGTTACTGATAAAGTTATTGAGTTGCTTAAGAAAACTAAAAATAATGATGAATTTATAAAATCAATAAAAGGTATTTAAGTAATATAAAAACTCCTTGAATGGATAAAAAACTTATGCTATAATGGTGTAGTTGATATTGCAAAACGAAAAATTAATATATTTAATTTATAGAATAACGAAAGAGGTGAATAGAATGCAAAAAGATATACAACCAAAATACGAAGCTATAGAAGTACGTTGTGCTTGTGGAAACACATTTAAAGCTGGTTCTGTTAAGGACGAAATAAAAATAGAAATATGTTCTGAATGCCATCCTTTCTATACTGGAAAGCAAAAGAATATAGAAGCTGGTGGAAGAATAGACAAGTTCAAGAAGAGATTCAAAATGGACTAGTCTTTTTAAAAAGAGGAGTTGGGAAACCAACTCTTCTTTTGTTTAATTACTGAACTTATGTATTAAACATATGATAATCAATTCATAGGGGGTACTAGGCATGTATAGACCAGTAAATCACGGATATATAGAAACTGTAATAGGTCCTATGTATAGTGGTAAAAGTGAAGAACTAATAAGAAGATTAAAAAGAGCTAAAATAGCAAAACAAAATATAGTTGTATTTAAACCTCAAATAGATGATAGATATAGCAAGGAAGATGTTGTTTCTCATAGTGGGGATAGCATAAAAGCTATACCTATAAGTGATTCTAATCAAATATATGATTATATAGATGAAAAAACTCAAGTTGTAGGTATTGATGAAGTTCAATTTTTTGATGATAATATAGTTGATATAGCTATAGATTTAGCAGATAAAGGAATAAGGGTTATTGCGGCTGGATTAGATATGGATTTTAAAGGAGAACCTTTTGGTCCAACTCCAAGACTTTTAGCTGTATCTGAATTTGTTGACAAGATACAAGCAATATGTTCAGTTTGTGGACAACCTGCTACGAGATCTCAAAGATTGATAAATGGACAACCTGCAAGATATGATGATCCTATAATACAAGTAGGTGCAGTTGAAAGTTATGAAGCTAGATGTAGAAAGTGTCATGTAGTACATTGTGAAGATAAATAATTTTATTGATATATCCTTTTAAAGTTTTACTTTAAAAGGATTTTTTGTATTATAATAAAGTATAGATATAAGTTAAATTTTAATTTAAAGAGGTGGGTAAATGAGTAAGATATCTGTGGGAGGTCAAGCTGTTATAGAGGGCGTAATGATGCAATCTAAAGACAAAAGGGCTATTGCTATAAGAAAAAATAATGGAAAAATAGTGTTAAAAAAGAATAACATTAAAAGTTGGATAAATGAAAAAAATATAAATAAAATACCTTTTTTAAGAGGGTCATTTATATTATTAGAAACTATGATAGAAGGCATAAAAAGTTTGAACTTTTCATCTGAATTTTTTATTGAAGATGGAGAAGAAGATGCTTTTGATAGATTTATAAAAAAGATATTTAAGGATAAAGCTAATGATGCAATAATAGGTATATCCTTAGTATTATCACTATTATTCTCTGTTGGGATTTTTATACTTATACCAACAACCGTAGGAGGTATATTTTCAAAGATAATAGAGAATAAGTTAATACTTAATCTAATAGAGGGAATACTTAGAATAAGTATATTATTTGCATACATAGTTATAATATCTCAAAATAATGATATTAAAAGAGTATTTCAATATCACGGAGCAGAACATAAATCAATACATTGTTATGAAAGTGGATTAGACCTTACAGTAGAAAATGCTAAAAAATTTACTACACTTCATCCTAGATGTGGAACAAACTTTTTATTTATAGTTATGTTTACATCAATAATACTATTTTCTTTCTTCGGGTGGCCTAATCCATTAGTCAGAATTGCCATGAGAATATTATTTATTCCAATAGTAGCCGGTATATCTTATGAAATAATAAAATTTCTTGGGAAATATAATAATAAATTTACTAAAATTGTCGCATACCCTGGTATGATGTTGCAAAAATTTACAACTAAAGAACCGGATGATGAACAATTAGAAGTTGCATTAACTGCTTTAAAAGCTGTAATAAATGAAGAATAAAGGAGATACTATGACAATAAGAGATATAATCATTAAATACTCTCAAGAGCTAGAAAATATAAGTGATACTCCTAGACTAGACGTAGAACTGTTTTTACAAAAAGCTCTTGGTGGAGTTGATAGAATTTACATACATTTAAATTTAAATAAGGAACTTACAAAAGAACAATATGGTGAATTTATAGAATATATAAATGATAGAATTAATGGAAGACCTGTTGCGTATATAGTAGGTAATAGAGAGTTTATGGGATTAGACTTGTTTGTAAAAGAAGGTGTTTTAATTCCTAGACCAGATACTGAAACATTAGTTGAGGAAATAATAGATCTTTGTAAAGATAAAAGTGAAAAAATAGATATACTTGATATCGGAACTGGATCGGGTGCAATTACTGTAAGTTTAGCTAAATATATAGAAAATTCAAAAGTAATGTCTTTTGATATATCAGATATACCTCTAGAAGTAGGAAAAATAAATGCTATAAATAATAAAGTGGATAATAAAATTGAGTTTATAAAATCAGATTTGTTTAGTGCTATACAAGATAAACAAAAACAATTTGATGTAATAGTATCTAATCCACCTTATATACCTAAAAAGGATATAGAAACTCTTCATACACAAGTGAAGGATTATGAACCGTATAATGCTCTTGAAGGTGGAGAAGATGGGCTTGATTTCTATAGAAATATAACTAAAGAGTCAGTAAAATATTTAAAGCAAGATGGTATATTGGCATATGAGGTTGGACATGATCAAGCTGAAGATGTATCAGAAATAATGAAGTCATATGGATATACTAAAATATACAAAAAGAAGGATATACAAGGAATTGATAGAGTTGTTATAGGTTTTAAACTATGATATAATCAAAGAATTGATATTGACAAATAAAGAGGTGAAAATATGCTAAAAAAGCTAGAAGTACTAGAAGATAAATATAAAGATTTAACAGAAAAAATAAGTGATCCTGAAATAATAAATGATCAAAAAACATGGCAAAAGTTCATGAAAGAACATGCTGATTTAGAGCCAATAGTAATGAAATACAGAGAGTATACAAATGTATTACAAAGCATAGCTGATTCAAAGGAAATATTACAAGAAGAATCAGATGAAGAGTTAAGAGAGTTAGCTAAAATGGAATTATCAGAGATGGAAGATATGGTTAAGCCATTAGAAGCAGAGCTTAAGATATTATTATTACCTAAGGACCCTAATGATGATAAGAACGTTATCGTTGAGATAAGAGGTGGAGCAGGTGGAGATGAAGCAGCTCTATTTGCAGGTGATTTATTTAGAATGTATTCTAGATATGCAGAGAGAAGAAGATGGAAAATGGAATTATTAAGTGCAAGTGATACTGGTGTTGGTGGATATAAAGAGGTATCATTCTTAATAAAAGGTCAAGGTGCATACTCAAGACTTAAGTATGAATCAGGAGTTCATAGAGTTCAAAGAATACCTTCTACTGAATCAGGAGGAAGAATCCATACATCAACTGCAACAGTTGCAGTTTTACCAGAAGTTGAAGCAGTAGAAGTAAACATAAACCCAAATGATTTAAGAATAGATGTATTCCGTTCTTCAGGAAATGGTGGACAAAGTGTTAACACTACTGACTCTGCGGTAAGAATAACTCACATACCAACAGGAGAAGTAGTATCTTGCCAAGATGGTAAATCTCAGTTAAAGAATAAAGAACAAGCACTAAAAATATTAGTAGCTAGATTAAATGATAAAGCTATAGCTGAGCAAAATAAAGATATAGCGGCAGAAAGAAAGAGCCAGGTTGGTACAGGAGATAGATCTGAAAGAATAAGAACTTACAATTTCCCTCAAGGAAGAGTAAGTGATCATAGAATAAACTTAACATTATATAAGTTAGATTCATTCATAGATGGAGATATCGATGAAATGATAGATGCTTTAATAACTGTAGATCAAACTGAAAAGATGTCATCAATATAAATCCCTATTAATCTAGGGATTTTTTTGAGTAACTTAAAATATTTTTAACTATTTTAGATATTTAATTAATATTGATGATTAATTATTTAAAAGTCTATATAAGTATTTTGATATGTATTTTAAGTTAAAGAATTTTCTATAATAACTTTGGTAATGTTATCTCTTTGTACTGTATATAATGTTATATATAATACAAGGAGGGTAAATATGATACTTAGAATAACCATAATAGGATTACTTGCTGGTGTTATCGGTACAGGTCTTGGAGGAATCATATCTGCTTTATTTAAAAGAAACGTCGATAAGTATTTAGATTTCTTTATGGGTTTATCTGGTGGAGTAATGCTAGCTGTAGTTGTATTTGACTTGATGAAAGAGTCTATGAATGAAATGGGTGTATTACCTACTGTAATATTTATATTTATAGGTGTACTACTAACTATGTTTTTAAAAACAAAGTTAGATATGTCTAAAGAAATGAAAGCTGGATATCTTATATTTATAAGCATATTATTACATAATTTACCAGAGGGGTTAGCTATAGGCTCATCTTTTATGTCTACTGAAACATTAGGTATGACACTTGCAATAATAATAGGAATACATAATGTTCCTGAAGGTCTAGCGATGGCATTGAGTTTAGTTGGAAGTAAAATGAAAATATCCAAGGTTATTTTGTTTACAATAATAGCAGGAATACCGATGGGAATAGGAAGTTTTATAGGAGCTTATTTCGGAGGAGTATTTCATTCATTAATAGGAGTATTTCTTGCATTAGCAGCAGGTACAATGATGTATGTTGTATTAGAAGAAATATTTCCAAAATCGAGAAGTTTATATTGTATAATAGGTTTTTTAATTGGGACAATAATTGTATATTACATCTAAAAAGATGATGAAAGTAGGTATACTAAAGATGAACACTATAATAAGTAAAATAGATATAAATAATATAGATAAAAGTGAAATAAAAAAACAAGCAGAATTATTGAAAAAAGGAAAAACGGTAATATTTCCTACAGAAACTGTATATGGATTAGGAGCAAATGCTCTGGATGAAGATGCTGTAAAAAAAATATATGAAGCTAAAGGTAGACCAAGTGATAATCCACTTATAGTACATGTATATAGCAAAGAAGAAGTATATAATCTAGCAAAAAATATAAATGAGAAGGCTGAAATTATAATGGAACATTTCTGGCCAGGGCCTATAACTATTATATTAGATAAAAAAGATATAGTACCATATAAAACAAGTGGTGGACTAGAAACAGTTGCTATAAGAATGCCATCTCATCCAATTGCTAGAGAAATAATAAAGCAAGCAGGAGTTCCTATAGCTGCTCCATCTGCAAATATTTCAGGAAGGCCTTCTCCTACCAAGGCTGATCATGTTTATGAAGAAATGAATGGAAGAGTTAGCGGTATAGTTTTAGGTGGAGATTGTAATTTTGGTTTAGAGTCAACAGTATTAGATGTAACAACAGAAACTCCTATGATATTAAGACCTGGAAGTATTACTAAAGAAGAGTTAGAAAAAGTAATAGGTGAAGTTTTAGTAGATCCTTCTTTAGCAAGAAAAGAAGACAATGATAAGGCTAAAGCTCCAGGTATGAAATATACACACTATTCTCCAGATGCTGATGTATATATTGTATCAGGAAATGAAAATAATATTATAGAAAAAATAAATTCTCTTGTAGAAGAAAATAAAGAAAATGGTATAAGAACTGGCGTAATGTGTCTAGAAAAAAATAAGGATAAATACAAAGGAGAAGTTTTATCTTTAGGTAATACTTTAGAAGAAGTAGGATGTAATTTATTTCATGCATTAAGACAAATGGATAAAATGAATATTGATGTAGTATATTCAGAAGAATTTTCAACGTATGGAGTAGGTCAAGCTATAATGAATAGACTTTTGAAATCAGCAGGATATAAAATTATAAATGTTTAAAATTATATCTATAAAAACGTGAACAAATAATGTATAATGGGACAAGATGTATTTTATAATATAAATGATATGAATATAATTGGAGGTATTGTACATATGAAAATAGGATTAGCTAGTGATCATGGAGGATATAATTTAAAATCAGAAATAATAAAATATCTGAAAGAAAAAGGTATTGAATGTGTAGACTTTGGACCAGATAATTCTCTAGAGTCAGTTGATTATCCTATATTTGGTGAGAAAGTTGCAAATGCAGTTATATCTAAGGAAGTAGATTATGGAATAGTGTGTTGTGGAACAGGTATAGGGATATCTTTAGCTGCTAATAAGGTTCCTGGTATAAGATGCGCTGTTGTATCTGATGTATTCTCTGCAAAAATGTCTAAGGCTCATAATAATGCTAATATGCTATCTTTAGGAGAAAGGGTATTAGGTCGAGGATTAGCTTTAGAAATTGTAGATGCATGGATAAATACAGAATTTGAGGGAGATAGACACTCAAAAAGAGTTAATATGATAAAAGAAATAGAATTAAAATATAGTAAATAGGAGGTTTAGGTAATGGGTAAAGTAATAGTAACAGACCATCCATTAATACAACATAAATTAACATTAATGAGAGATAAAAATACAGGTTCAAAAGATTTTAGAGAACTTTTGACAGAAATAAGTATGTTAATGGGATATGAAATAACTAGAAATGTACAATTAGAAGAAGTAGAAATAGAAACACCTGTAACAAAAACAAAATCTAAAGTTATATCGGGTAAAAAATTAGGAATAGTTCCTATACTAAGAGCAGGTTTAGGAATGGTAGATGGATTAGTAAGTTTAACTCCAGCTGCTAAGGTTGGACATGTTGGATTATATAGAGATCCAGAAACATTAAAGCCAGTAGAATATTACTGTAAGCTTCCTCAAGATATTGAAGAAAGAGAAATGATAATAGTTGATCCAATGCTTGCTACAGGAGGATCAGCAGTTGCAGCAATAGATGTATTAAAATCAAGAGGAGCTAATTCTATAAAATTAGTTAACTTAGTTGCAGCTCCAGAAGGGATAGCAGAAGTTCAAAAATATCATCCAGATGTAGATATATATGTAGCTGCTATAGATGAAAAATTAAATGATCATGGATATATAGTTCCTGGACTAGGAGATGCAGGAGATAGATTGTACGGAACTAAATAATTTATGTAAAAAAAAAGGAATTTGATATTAAAAGAAGAATTAAATAATTAATATAAAAAAGAGAATCTATGAATTATAGATTCTTTTTTTATAGTTTTATTTTAATATAAATTTCTAATGTAAAACTTATATTAAAATAATGAATAAAATTGGATATATTTTTTTCAAGTTACGCATATCAATAGTATTAGATTAAAAATATGTTATAAAAGAAAAAATACGGATATAAATAAAAATATAGCTATAACATAGCTTTTATAAGTGTATTAGAACTATCTTAATATTAGGATAATATTACAAATTGAAAATTTGATTTTTCGCATAAAAAATTCACTAAAATTCAAATTGAATCAAAAATCAAAAAATTAATTCCAAAAAAAATAAAAATATGGTAGAATAAGGTGAATGAATAATAAATTTATATTCTTTCAGAGAGGATATATTAATCAATGAATAAAAAAAGAACATATATAGAAATTGCAAGTATGCTTTCTTTAATAACTCAATTAGGTATTATGATATTAATTTGTATATTAGGGTGTACATTTATAGGAAAGTTTTTAGATTCTAAGCTAAATACATCTCCAATATTAACATTAATATTTATGTTATTAGGTGTGGGGGGAGCATTTATGGGAGTATATAAGACTTTAATTGTATACACAAAAAGGAAGTGAAGTTATGGACAATAAGCTACAAGAAGAAATTAAAAAATTAACAAAGGGAATTATAGTGTATGATTTGTTAATATTATTAGCACTAGCGATAACTTTTAACCTTAACAAACAGATGGTATTAGGTTTGGTGTTTGGAACACTAATAGCGATACTCAACCTTAAATTGTTAGCGATAACAATAAATAAAACAGTATCTATGCCATCTACAAAAGCCCAAATATATTCATCTAGTCAATATTTGATTAGAATGGCAATAATGGCAGTGGTTTTATTTGTATCTGCTAAAGCGCCTCATTTGAATATAGTTGGAACTGCTATAGGATTACTATCTACTAAATTTGTTATTTTAACACAAAAACTATTAATAGAAAAAGTGAAAAGAAAGGAGGCATAAGAATGAGTCAAGCAAAATGGGTTTGGTTTTTTGGAAACTTCAAGTTAAGTGAAACTGTTGTAGTGAGTTGGATAATAATCGCAGCTTTAGCTATAATATCATTTTTACTAACTAGAAATCTAAAAAAAGTACCCACAAGTAAAGTTCAAATATTCTTAGAGTTTGCAATAGGTGGGCTTGATAAAATGGTTAAGAATACTATGGGTGAGAAAACAGTAAAAAGAATGCCTAATATTGTACCTTACATAGGAAGTTTGTTTTTATTCTTTGCGTGTTCTAACTTAATAGGATTATTAGGATTTAGATCTCCAACTACAGATTTAGATACTACATTAGCGTGGGCAATGATAACATTTATTATGATTTACTACGCTGGAGTTAAGTTCCATGGTCTTAAGTACTTTAAAGGATTACTGGAACCAATACCTTTTTTATTACCATTAAACATAATAGGAGAGGTAGCGAAGCCTATATCATTAAGTTTCCGTCCATTCGGGAATATACTAGGTGGAGCAGTTATAATGGCATTACTATATAGATTCTTAGGATGGTTATCAACACTGATACCAGGGGTTTCAATACCAATAGGTCAATTAGTTATACCAGTGCCATTACATTTATACTTTGATTTATTTGCAGGATTACTACAAGCATTCATATTTATAATGTTAACAATGGTGTTTGTTGGAAATGCAGCAGAAGAATAAGTAATTAATCTAAAATAAAATAAATAAAAAATTTTAAATTTCGAGGAGGAAAAGAAAAATGGATATGAATACAGCAATAATAGCAGCAGGTTCAGCTATAGGAGCAGGTCTTGCAGTTATAACAGGTATAGGAGCAGGTATAGGTCAAGGTTTTGCAGCAGGTAAAGCAGCAGAAGCAGTTGGTAACCAACCAGAAGCAAAAGGAGATATAACTCAAACAATGTTACTTGGGGCAGCAGTAGCAGAATCATCAGCTATATATGGTCTAGTTATAGCTATAATCCTTTTATTCGCTAATCCATTTATAGGATAAAAACTCAAATATATTAAGAAAATTTTGTAAAGAATTATTTGAAGTTTATAATTAGGAGATGGTTAAGCCATCTTCTAATTATAAATGGTTATTAGTGGAAAGGAGGATACATATGGAATTTAAGCCGTTAATAGGAATAACATATGAATTTATATTTCAAATTGTAAATACTTTCTTAGTATTTTTCCTTTTAAAGAAACTATTATTTAAACCTGTATTAGGAATAATAGAAGCGAGAGAAAATGATATAAGAGAAAGTTTAGCGCAAGGAGAAAGAGCTAAAAAAGAAGGTTTATCTTTAAAATCAGAATATGAAGAAAAGTTAACTTCAGCAAAAGAACAAGGCCAAGAAATAATTAAGCAAGCTACTTTAAGAGCAGAGCAAAAAGAAGCTGAAATAATAGCTAATGCTAAACAAGAAGCAATTCAATTAAAAGAAAAAGCTAGTAAGGATGTAGAACAAGAAAGACAAAAAGTTATGAATGAGATAAAAAATGAAATCTCTAACATAGCAGTTTTAGCTGCATCTAAAGTTATTGAAAAAGATATAGATTCTAACAAACATAAAGAGTTAATAGATAACTTTATAAAAGAGGTGGGCGAATCTAAATGATAAATGTAATAGCAGATAGATATGCACAGGCTTTATTTGAAGTTGGGGAGGAAACTCAAACTACTAGTGAACTATATCAAGAATTAAGTGAATTAGTAGAAATATTTAATGAAAATAAAGATTTATATAATTTCTTAAAATCACCTTTAATTGGCAGAGAAGATAAGAAAAATGTAATACAAAATATATTCAAAAACCAATTAAGCAACAGTATGAATAATTTCTTAAAAATAGTTATAGATAAAGACAGAATATCAACTATAGAAAATATAAAAGAATCATATAAAGGCTTATTAAATGATAAGAACAATATATTAGAAGGAACTGCAATAACTGCAGTTGAATTAAGTGAAAAAGAAATCAAAGATTTAGAAAAGAATCTTTCTATAAAATACAATAAAAACGTTACCTTAAATAATATAGTTGATAAAACTATATTAGGAGGAATTTTAGTTAAACTTGGAAATGAAGAGATAGATGGAACAGTTAAAACTCGTTTATCTAAAATGAAAAAACAACTATCTCAAGTAATATCTTAGAATGGCGGTGAACCCATGAATTTAAGACCAGAAGAAATAAGTTCAATAATAAAAGAACAAATAAAGAATTATGAAAATAAAGTTGAATTAACAGATACAGGAAGTGTTTTAAAAGTTGGAGATGGTATAGCAAGTGTTTATGGACTAGAAAATGCTATGGCTGGAGAACTTTTAGAATTCCCAGGAGAAGTTTATGGAATGGCTCTTAACCTTGAAGAAGATATGGTTGGGGCAGTTATGCTTGGTGATGATCAAGGTATAAAAGAAGGCGATGTAGTTAAAAGAACTGGAAACGTAGTTTCTGTTCCTGTTGGAGAAGCCTTAATAGGAAGAGTTGTAAATGCATTAGGTCAACCTATAGATGGAAAAGGACCTATAAATACAAATAAAACAAGACCAGTTGAATCTGAAGCTACAGGAATAATGGCTAGAAAATCTGTTCATCAACCATTAGAAACAGGAATAAAAGCTATAGATGCCATGATACCAATAGGTAAGGGGCAAAGAGAGCTTGTAATAGGAGATAGACAAACTGGTAAAACATCTATATGTATAGATACAATACTTAACCAAAAAGGTAAAGATGTTATATGTATATATGTTGCAATAGGGCAAAAGCGTTCTACAGTAGCTCAATTAGTTAACACTTTAGAAAAAGGTGGAGCTATGGACTACACAATAGTAGTATCTGCAAGTGCTTCTGAATCTGCACCACTTCAATTCATAGCGCCATATGCTGGAGTTGCAATGGGTGAAGAATTTATGTTTGAAGGAAAACATGTATTAATAGTATATGATGACTTAACTAAACATGCAGTTGCATACAGAGAGATGTCATTATTACTTAAGAGACCACCAGGACGTGAGGCTTATCCTGGGGATGTATTCTATTTACACTCAAGATTATTAGAAAGAGCAGCTAAGTTATCAGATGAATTAGGTGGTGGTTCTATAACTGCATTACCTATAATAGAAACTCAAGCTGGAGACGTTTCTGCATATATACCAACAAACGTTATATCAATAACAGATGGACAAATATACTTAACACCTGAATTATTCTATGCAGGTATAAGACCAGCAGTTGATCCTGGGATATCAGTATCAAGAGTTGGAGGTTCTGCTCAAATAAAATCAATGAAAAAAGTTGCAGGACCATTAAAGCTTCTTTACTCTCAATATAAAGAACTTGCTGCATTCTCTCAATTTGGATCTGACTTAGATGAAGATACTAAAAAGAGACTTGCACAAGGAGAAAGAATAGTTGAGGTATTAAAGCAAGGTGAGCATCAACCATTAAAAGTTGAAAACCAAGTTATGATAATACATGCAGTTACAAATGATTTATTATCTGATATACCAGTTAATAATATATCTAGATTTGAAACTGAATTATTCCAATTTATAAATATAAACTATCCAGAAATAGGGAAGAAAATTCTTGAAAATGGAGATTTTACTCAAGAATTAACTAGCGCTATAAAAGAATTTAAGAAAAAGTTTGTTATAGAAGCGTAATCCTTTTTAAAAAAGGAGGTAAACACAGTGGCAGGAGCTGGAATGAAGGATATTAAGACTCGTATTAAAAGTGTTGAAAGTACTAAGCAAATAACTAAAGCTATGGAACTTGTATCTTCATCTAAATTTAGAAAAGCTAAAGAAAAAGCTGAAAGTGCAAGACCATATTTTAATACTTTATATAACACAGTTCAAGATATAGCTAAAAATACGGGTAATAGTAGAAATATATTTTTAAAAGAAAGAAAAGTTAATAACGTATGTTATATAGTAATAGCTGGTGATAGAGGTTTAGCTGGAGGTTATAACTCTAACATTTTAAAATCAGTGCTTAATCATAATAAATTAGGTAAAGGTAAAGTTATAACTGTAGGAAAAAAAGCTAAGGAGTCTTTAAGTAAAAGAGGCTATGAAGTAATAGATTATATAGAATCTGTAGAAAAATGTGTTTATGAAGATGCAAGTAGAGTAGCCCAAGTAGCTATGGAAGCTTATAAAAATGGGGAAGTTGATGAGGTTAATCTTGTTTATACAGAGTTTATATCTGCATTATCACAAGAACCTAAAATAGTAAAATTATTACCAGTTACAATAGATAATACAAATACTGAAGAAAAAGTTAAAAAAGGCAAAGCTGCAGTTCAATATTTACCTTCTGCTGATGCAGTACTTGGGTATGTACTACCTAAGTATGTATCAGGAAGTATATATGGGGCAATAGCAGAATCTTTTGCATCGGAACAAGCTGCAAGAAGAACTGCTATGGAATCAGCTACAGACAATGCTAACGAAATGATATCAAAACTAGAATTAGTATACAATAGAGCAAGACAAGCGGCAGTTACTCAAGAAATATCAGAGATAGTTGGAGGAGCGGCAGCAGCTCAATAATAAGGAGGTTAGGACATGGCAAATATAGGTAAAATAGTTCAGGTTATCGGACCAGTATTAGACGTTAAGTTTGATAGTGAAAAAAGCTTACCTAATCTATTAAATGCATTAGTGATAAAGCAAGGCGATAAAGAAATAGTAGCAGAGGTTGCACAACATGTTGGTGGCGATACTGTTAGATGTATATCAATGAGTTCAACAGATGGACTTGTAAGAGGAATGGATGTTGTTGACACGGGGGCTCCAATAACTGTTCCTGTAGGAGATGCAACATTAGGAAGAATATTCAACGTATTAGGGCAACCAGTTGATGGTAAACCAGCACCAACTGATGCACCACAAATGCCTATACATAGACCGGCACCAGAATTTGAAGAATTACAGCCAACTGCTGAAATACTAGAAACTGGTATAAAAGTAGTTGACTTATTAGCACCATACTTAAAAGGTGGGAAAATAGGATTATTCGGAGGAGCTGGAGTTGGTAAAACAGTTCTTATACAAGAGCTTATAACAAATATAGCTTCTCAACACGGTGGATTATCAGTATTCGCAGGTGTTGGAGAAAGAACAAGAGAAGGTAATGACCTTTATGAAGAAATGACTGATTCTGGAGTTATCAAAAAGACTGCTCTAGTATTCGGACAAATGAATGAGCCACCTGGAGCGAGAATGAGAGTTGCTTTAACAGGACTTACAATGGCAGAACACTTTAGAGATAAAGAAAATCAAGACGTATTATTATTCGTTGACAATATATTCAGATTTACTCAAGCGGGATCTGAGGTTTCGGCACTTCTTGGACGTACACCATCAGCAGTTGGATATCAACCAACATTAGCTACAGAGATGGGTAGACTACAAGAAAGAATAACATCAACTAAGAGTGGTTCTATAACATCTGTTCAAGCTGTATACGTTCCTGCCGATGACTTAACTGACCCGGCACCAGCTACAACATTTAACCACTTAGATGCTAAAACAGTTTTATCTAGACAAATAGCATCTCTAGGGATATTCCCAGCAGTTGATCCATTAGAATCTAGTTCAAGAGTTTTAGACCCACAAATAGTAGGAAAAGAACACTATGAAGTAGCTAGAGGAGTTCAATCTATATTACAAAGATACAACGAGCTTCAAGATATAATAGCAATACTTGGTATGGATGAATTATCTGATGAAGATAAATTAATAGTTGCTCGTGCTAGAAGAATACAAAGATTCTTAGGTCAACCATTCCATGTTGCTGAAGTATTCACAGGTATACCAGGTACATATGTACCATTAAAAGAAACAATAAGAAGTTTCAAAGAAATATTAGAAGGAAAGCATGATAATTTACCAGAGTCAGCATTTATAAATGCAGGAAATATAGACACTGTTGTTGCTAGAGCAAAGGAGAGTAGATAATAATGGCAAATGTATTTGCACTTGAAATTGTCACTCCTGATAAAACTTTTTATAATGGAAATGCAGAGATGATTATAGTTAGAACTACTGAAGGGGATAGAGGGATATTAAAAAATCATAGACCTTTAGTAGCAGGACTTGCAACAGGCACTTTGCGTATTAAATTAAACGGAAAATTTAAAGATGCAAAAGTATCTGGAGGATTCATGAACGTTGATAAAGAAAAAACTGTAATAGTTACAGAATCTGCAGAGTGGATATAAGGCTATAGAAGGGACTAGATAAATTCTAGTCCTTTTTTATGCTTAAGTAAAATATACTAATTTAATATCTATAGATAATCATACAAAGATAGTTATACAAATGTATTAAATTTGAGTATAAAAATATTTTGAGTAATAGATAAAATTATAGATTACATGAAATATTTCAATGATAAGTAGTGAAAGTTAAGTAAATTTTTATGAGTTAGATATAAATATAATTAATAAATTATATTACTTTGAATTTATACATAAAATTAATATAATTAAATTAAGATTAATATAGTTAAATTATATTAATTTTATAATTAAAAGTAAAAAAATATGTACTTATAATTAATATAAAATATAAAATTTGTGAATTGAATATAATTAAATAATAGGAATAAAATAAATATATAAGTATTATATGGAGGGAATAATGAATATATTAGATATCGGAGTTGATATCATAGAAATACATAGGATAAAAGAAATTTTAGAAAAAAATCCTAGATTTTTAGAAAAGATGTTTACATCTGAAGAAATAGAATATTTTAAAAAGAAAAATTTTAAGGCTGAAACTATAGCAGGTAATTTTGCAGCAAAAGAAGCTATAAGTAAGTCTATAGGAACTGGAATACGAAAATTTAAATTAAGAGATATAGAAGTACTAAGAAATGAATTAGGAAAACCAATAGTTAAAACTTATAATAATTTTAATCAGATTTGCATAGATTATAATGTTTTAGAAATAAAAGTATCTATATCTCATTGCAGAGATTATGTAGTAGCTAATGCAATAGCGATAACCAAGGAGGGGTAATATGAATAATAAAAAAGCTAAAGATATAATGACTACAGAGGTAATAGTTGCGAATAAGAATGATATTATTGCTAATGTAGCTAGTTTACTTATAAAAGAGAAGATAGGAGGGTTGCCTGTAGTAGATGAAGAAAATAAAGTAGTAGGCATAATATCTGAGACAGATATAATGAAAAAAGAATCTCATGTAGAGTCTCCAAAGATGTTAAATTTTTTACAAGGAATAATATTCTTAGACGACATGAAGAAGTTTGAAGATGATATGAGAGCTATAGCAGCATATAAAGTTGAAGATTTAATGTCTAAAGATATAGTAACAGTAAACGAAAATGATACATTTGATTATGTAGCTAATATTATGATAAATAAATCTATAAATAGAGTGCCTGTAGTAGATGAAAAAAACTTCTTAAAAGGTATAATATGTAGATATGATATAATAAAAGCTATGTATAATGATAAATAATAATTAGGGGGTTTTTTGTGAAAAAAAGGGCTACAATAGCAGTAATATTTATTACTATATTTGCAATTGTTATAGGTTGTCAAAGAAGAGAGTCCACGAAAGAAGAAGTATATAAAGATTTTCAAAAGAAAATAGTTAATATGTCATCTTACAAATGCATAGCTGAAGTAGAAGCTTCAGGAAATAAAAGTTCTCATAATTATGTATTTATTCATAGTTATAGTAAACCAGATTATTACAAATTAGAAGTAGTAGAGCCTAAAAATCTAAAAGGAAAGATTATGGAGTATAAAGATGACAAAGTAATAATAATCAACCCTAATATAGAAGATAAAATAGAGCTAGATAATACAGAAGATAATAAGCAGTACACTTTTATAGGAGATTTTATAAAAAATTATCTTCAAAATGAAGAGGTTGATATTAAATTATCGGGAGATAACTTGATATTAGAAACTACTATACCTGGAGATAATGAATACTTTAATAAGCAAATATTATATGTAAATAAAGAAACTAAAAATCCTGAAAAAATGGAAATATTAAATGCGGAAGGAAAACTGAACTTTACAGTTAAATATAAAGAATTTGAATGTAAAAAGTAAGGGAGAAACAAAAGATATGAGAAATGGAATAACAGCTGCTACATGGGCGGAGATAAATCTAGATAACATAAATTTTAATTTAAATAATATAAAAAAATTATTAAAAGAAGATACTAAAATTTGTACAGTTTTAAAAGCTAATGCATATGGTCATGGTTCAGTAGAAATTGCTAAATTTTTAGAAAATAAAAATGTAGATTACTTTGCGGTTGCAAGACTTGAAGAAGCTATAGAGCTTAGAGAAAACAATATAAAGATGCCTATATTATGTTTAGGATTTGTTCCAGAAGAATCTTTAGAATATGCTATTAAAAATAATATAACATTAACTATTTATTCTTTAGAAACAGCTAAAAAACTTAATGATATATCTGAGAAAATAGGAGTAAATGCTAATATACACATAAAGATTGACACAGGTATGAGTAGGATAGGTTTTGAAGTAAATGAAGAATCTATAGATCAAATAATTAAAATAGCTAACCTAAAAAATTTATATATAGAAGGTATATATACTCACTTTGCTAAATCTGATGAAATAGATAAAGATTTTACCTATAAACAAGTAAATAGATTTAAATTTATTATTGATAATATAGAAAAAAAAGGAATAAATATACCTATAAAACATGTGTCAAATAGTGCTGCAATAATGGATTTACCAAATTTAAATTTCAATATGGTAAGATGCGGTATTGTTTTATATGGATGCTATCCATCTGATGAAGTTATAAAAGATAGACTTCAATTAAAACCTGCTATGACATTAAAAACAAGAGTATCTCATATTAAAGAGCTTAAAGAGGGTACAGGAATCAGTTATGGATTACGATACAAAACTAGAAAACAAGAAAAAATAGCTACTATACCTATCGGGTATGCAGATGGATTTACTAGAATGCAAAACAATCCTAAAGTATCTATAAATAATGAAGTATTTAATGTAGTAGGAAGGATATGTATGGATCAATGTATGGTAAGAATTGATAAAGACATAGACATAAAAATTGGAGATGAGGTTATAATATTTGGAGAAAGTAATATAAGTGCAGATGATATAGCTAAAGATTTAGGAACGATAAATTATGAAATATTATGTATGGTGTCTAGAAGAGTTGACCGTATTTACAAGGAAAGAAATGTAATTTTACAAGCTGATAGTTATTTGGTAAAATTAAAATGATAGTATATACCAGGAGGCGATGTTGTGCACAATAAAAGGAAGGAAAAAATAACCTTTACCTTACCTGATTCTATTATGTCTGAAGTAGATTATATAGTTCAGATGGAAAATAGTAACAGAGTGGATTTTGCTAAAGCAGCCTTTCAGTTTTATATAACTCAGAAGAAAAAAATAGATCTTAAAGAATCTATGATTAAGGGTTATAAAGAAATGGGTCAAATTAATCTATCATTAGCTGAATTAGGCATGACAAATGAAGTATCTTCGAAAGATAATATGGAAGAAAAAATTGCCCAAGGTGAATACTAATTTGGAAATAAAACGAGGATACTTATATTATGCTGACTTAAGCCCAGTTGTAGGATCAGAACAAGGTGGAATTAGACCGGTTCTGATAATACAAAATGATATAGGTAATAAATACAGTCCAACTGTAATAGTAGCAGCAATAACATCTCAAATTAACAAAGCTAAGCTACCTACGCATATAGAGATAAGTGCGAATGAGTATGGACTTAATAAAGACTCTGTTATTCTCTTAGAGCAAATAAGAACGATAGATAAAAAACGCTTAAGAGAAAAGATTGGTTGTCTAGATAAGAATATGATGTTAAAGGTTAACAATAGTCTTCAAATAAGTTTGGGGCTATTTACTCTCTAAGAATATTGATATTAAATAATATCAATATTTTTTTTTAAAATTAAAGAATATGAATAGAATATGTCTAAATATAATTTAAAATTTGTAAATATATATACATTCTTTTTAAAAAATAGAGTAAAAATTAGGATAAAAGTGATATAATAAAGTAAGATTGAACTAAATATAATACATATGGACAACTTAACTTTAAGATTACAGGGAGGTAATTACATGAGAGATCATAAAGGATTAAAAGAGATTGCGCGTAATATCAGAAAAGATATAGTCTCTATGATACATGCTTCTAAATCAGGACATCCAGGAGGATCATTATCAGCAGTTGAAATATTAACAGCTCTTTATTTTGATGAGATGAATATAGATACTAATAACTGCAAGATGGAAGATAGAGATAGATTTGTTTTATCAAAAGGACATGCAGCTCCAGTATTATATGCTACTTTAGCTCATAAAGGATATTTTGATAGAGATGAATTAAAGGGATTAAGAAAAATAAATAGAATGTTACAAGGACATCCTGATATGAAAGGAACTCCAGGGGTTGAAATGTCAACTGGATCTTTAGGACAAGGTTTTTCTGTAGCGTGTGGTATGGCTATGGCATCTAAATTAGATAATGCACCATGGAAAGTATATACATTACTTGGAGATGGAGAGGTTCAAGAAGGTATAGTTTGGGAAGCAGCTATGAGTGCAGCACATTATAAACTAGACAATATGGTTGCATTCTTAGATTATAATGGTCTTCAAATAGATGGAAAAACTGAAGATGTCATGAACCTAGGATCTATAGTTGATAAATTCAAAGCTTTTGGATGGAATGTAATAGAAATAGATGGACATGATTTTGATCAAATATTTGCAGCTTTAGATATGGCAAAAGAAACTGTAGGAAAACCTACAATGATAGTTGCTAAGACTATAAAAGGTAAGGGTATATCATTTATGGAAAATGAAGCAGGATGGCATGGAACAGCTCCAAGTGATAATGATTTAGAAAGAGCTTTAGTAGAATTAGGAGGTGTAGACAATGAGTAAGATGGCAACTAGAGATGCTTATGGAAAAGCATTAGTTAAATTAGGTCAAGTTAATGACAATGTAGTAGTATTAGATGCAGACTTATCAAAGTCTACAAAGACAAATGATTTTAAAGTTGCATTTCCTGAAAGATTCTTCAATATGGGAATAGCAGAACAAAACTTAATAGGTGCAGCTTGTGGATTTGCAACAGCTGGTAAGATACCATTTGCAAGTAGTTTTGCAATGTTTGCTACTGGAAGGGCCTTTGAAATAATAAGAAACTCTGTAGCATATCCAAAGTTAAATGTAAAAATATGTGCAACTCATGCAGGTCTTACAGTAGGTGAAGATGGTGCATCTCATGAAAGTGTTGAAGATATAGCAATAATGAGAGCCATACCAAATATGACAGTTTTAGTTCCTGCAGATGGAATTGAAGCTGAACAAATGATATTTGAGGCTGCTAAGTTTAATGGTCCTATGTATGTTCGTTTAGGAAGAAGTGCAGTTCCTACATTATTTGATGAAAACTATAAGTTCCAAATTGGAAAAGGTAATATATTAAGAGAGGGAAATGATGTATCTATAATAGCTTGTGGAATAATGGTTAATGAAGCTATATTAGCTCATGAAGCATTAAAGTTAGAAGGTATAAATGCTAGAGTTATAAATATGTCTACTATAAAACCTATAGATAAAGATTTAATAATAACTGCAGCTAAAGAGACAGGTGCAATAGTAACTGCTGAAGAACACAGTATAATTGGTGGATTAGGTTCTGCTGTAAGCGAAGTAGTAAGTGAAGATTGTCCGGTTGTAGTTAAAAAAGTAGGGGTTAAAGATACATTTGGTGAATCGGGAACGCCTGCAGAATTATTAAAGAAATATGGACTAACTGCAGAAGATATAGTAATTGCTGCTAAAGAAGCGATAGCTAAAAAATAACAAAATTAAATTTTAAATAT
>CAJFPU010000019.1 GCA_904418825.1 uncultured Romboutsia sp.
ATTAAACAAATTTAGATGCATAGATTGTTATTTATATATATAAAAATACATTAAAAAGCTATTAAAACTATATAATATGGATAAAATAAAGATATGAATTTTCATATCTTTATTTTTATTTTTAATAAATTTTAAATATTACTAAAATGTAACTAATTTTTATTGTAAATTAGATATATACTATACATAAACGTTCGACATTTGTGTTGAAATTTTTACAATATAATGATAGACTTAATAAGTACAAATTTTAAGTACTATAATGAGGTGAATCAATGAATATAATCTTGGCATCAGCCTCTCCTAGAAGAAAAGAAATTTTGGAAAATGCTAATGTTAAATTTAAGATAATGGCAAGTTCCATAGAAGAATTAACATTAGATAGTGAGTCTCCTTGTCAGATGGTGATGAGACTTGCATTTGAAAAGGGTATAGATATAGCGTCTAGACAAAAAAGCGATTTAGTTATAAGTGCAGATACTATTGTTGTATTAGATAATACTATATTAGGAAAACCTAAAGATGAGATTGAAGCAAGAAAAATGATAACAAGTTTATCTGGTAGAACACATCAAGTTATAACAGGAATTAGCTTAATAAATTTAGATAACAATAAAAAGATAATAGATTATGTAATTAGTAATGTTAAATTTAAAAAATTATCTGAAGAAGATATAAATGATTATATAAGAACTAGAGAGTCCTTAGATAAAGCAGGGGCTTATGGAATACAAGGATATGGGGCTCTATTAGTAGAAGAAATTCAAGGTGATTATTTCAATATAGTTGGATTACCTATATCTAGATTAAGTGATTTACTAAAAAAACATTTTAACATAAATCTTTTTATGGAGGGCGATGTATCTGAATAAAACTTTTAATGCAAATATGACAGTTAAAGATATGGCATTAGAAGAAAGACCTAGAGAAAAAATGCTTATTCAAGGGGAAAAGAGTTTATCTAATGCAGAGTTGTTAGCAATTATTCTTAGAACTGGAACGAAGCAAAAAAATGCAATTGACCTAGCAAATTGTATAATAAATAAAGATTCTCAAGGTATAAGGTATCTACAAGATATAACTATTGATGAGTTATGCGAAATAGATGGTGTAGGATTAACAAAAGCAACTATGATAAAGGCAGCATTAGAGCTAGGAAAAAGAGTTTCAAGTTTTAAACCTAACAAGTATAAGGTTAAAAATCCTTGGGATATATATAAATATTATATGGATAGTTTAAGATACCTAAAAAAAGAAGTTTTTAAGGTAGTTCTTTTAAATACGAAAAATGAAATAATAACGGATGTAGATGTATCTATAGGAACGTTAAACTCATCATTAGTACATCCGAGAGAAGTTTTTATAGAAGCAATAAAAAGGAGTTCAAATAAAATTATCTTAATGCACAACCATCCATCTGGAAGTGTAGAACCTTCAGTGGAGGATAAAAATATAACTAAAAGACTTATTAATTGTGGAGAAATAATAGGTATAGAAGTAATAGACCATATAATAATTGGAGACGGAATGTATTTTAGTTTTAAAGAAAATATGATAATTTAATTTGAAAAAATAGGAAGGAGCATAATTATGACTAAGGAAAAGAAAGAAAAAAAAGAGAAAAAAGGATTCATGTCTATGTTTGGATTCAAAAAAATGACAAAAGATATGGGGATAGACTTAGGAACAGCTAATACTTTAGTTTATATAAAAGGACAAGGTATAGTGGTAAGAGAACCATCTGTTGTTGCAATAAGAGATGATAGTAAGGATGTTTTAGCAGTTGGAGAAGAAGCTAAAAAAATGATAGGTAGAACACCAGGTAATATAGTAGCTATAAGACCTATGAAAGATGGAGTTATAGCTGATTTTGATGTTACTGAATCTATGCTTAGATATTTTATACAAAAAGCAGCAGCTAAAAAGGGAGTTGTAACACCAAGAATAGCTATATGTGTTCCTTATGGAGTTACAGAAGTAGAAAAGAGAGCAATAGAAGAAGCAGCAAGACAAGCTGGTGCTAGAGATGCTTATCTTATAGAAGAGCCAATGGCAGCTGCTATAGGTGCAGGTCTTAGAGTAGAAGAACCAGAAGGAAATATGGTTGTAGATATAGGTGGAGGTACTACTGAAATAGCTATAATATCTTTAGGTGGTATAGTTACAGCTAAATCAATAAGAATCGGCGGAGATGAATTTGATGAATCTATAGTTAGCTATGTTAAAAAAGAATACAACTTAGCTATAGGTGAAAGAACAGCAGAAGATGTAAAAATAAGCATAGGATCTACTTTTAAAGATGATCAAGAACAAAATATGCAAATAAGAGGTAGAGATTTAATATCAGGATTACCTAAAACAATAGAAATAAGCTCGGCAGAAGTAAGAGATGCATTAAAAGAGCCTATAAATTCAATAGTAGATGCAATAAAATCAACTTTAGAAAAAACACCACCAGAATTAGCATCAGATATAATGGAGAACGGAATCATGTTAACTGGAGGGGGAGCATTACTTAGAGGTCTAGATAAATTAGTTAAGCAAGAAACTGGAATGCCAGTACAAATAGCTGAAAATCCTCTAGATTGTGTTGCCTTAGGAACAGGTAAGTCAGTAGAAGATCAAGAAATATTTGAAAAAGTATTAATGATGAATGCTAGAAAGTAATTAAAAGTTGGTGATATCTTTGAGATTCGATAAGAATAAAAAAGAAAGAAAGATTAACCTTAAAGTGATAGCAACTAGTGTAGTTGCTATCACTTTAATTGGAATTATAGGAATATCTATAGGTAGATATTCTGGAAATAATCCTATAGGAGGAGAGTTTGTTTTAGATATTATAGAACCTATAGGTAAAAATTTAAATAGTGGATTCAAGTTTTTAAAGAATAATTTTGAAGATATAATAAATTATAAAAATAACTCTAAAAAAGTAGAGAGTTTACAAGATGAAAATGATAAATTAAAAGAAGAAATAATAGCATTGAATAATCAGTTAGATGATATTCAATCTCTTAATAGTCTAAAAAAAGCTTTAAATTATATAGATGAAACGTATCAAGCAAAAAGTATTTCAGCAAGTGTAGTTGGAAAGAATGATGGAAACTGGTATAACTCATTTATAATAGGAGCGGGAGAAAAACAAGGTGTTAAAACTGACAGTGTAGTTATAAATGGAAATGGATTAGTAGGAATTGTATATGAAGTTTCAGATAACTATAGTAAAGCAATATCTTTATTAGACACAAAATCATCTGTAAGTTTTAAGCTATTGAAAGACTCTAAACTTAAAGGAGTTATAACTCAAAACTCTACATTAGATGATAAAGAAAATTATAAAAATAAAGGTTACTTATATGGGTATATGTTTGATAGTTCATATAGTGTATTACCTGGTGATGTAATAACAACATCAGGTTTAGGATTATATCCTGAAGGAATACCTATAGGAGAAGTTGATAAAGTTATAGATGATAAAAATAAATCTATGAAGTTTGTAGTAGTTAAGCCGTATGTAAACTTTAAAAATATAGATGATGTAATTATTGTTGAACCAAGGAATATAGAGTAAAGGTGATTATAATTATGAAGAAGGTTTTACTTTGTGTTTTAGGATTTTTACTAGTAATAGTTGAGATGAGTATTACTAATTATATAGAAATATTTAATGTGAGTTTTAATTTAATCACAATTTATATAACTATAATATCACTTTACTTAGATGAGATAGATGCAAGTATAATAGGTGCGCTAATAGGTTTTGTAAAAGATATATCTATAGGTGGAGTATTTGGTGTTAATGCATTAAGTTTATTTGCGATAGGATATGGGATTAGCTTTTTAAAAAATAAAATATATAAAGAAAGTAATATAACTATATTTGCATTAGTATTTATAGCTAGTTTATTTGATTCTATGATAAATATAATAACATCAATACCAATTTATAATACCTATGGGATATTAAATTTACTTATCAAAGGAGTATTAAATATACCTTTGCTTAACTCAACTTTAAGTGTATTAATATACAATCTATTTAAAACATCGATACTTAAACTTAAAGAAGATTAGTTGGTGATTTAATGGAAGAAAATAAAAAAGTAGATAGGTTATCTATTATAAAAAATATTATATTAGTAGCTTTTGTTGTTATATTAGTAAAAATATTATATATGACAACTTTTAAATATGAACATTATACTGAGTTAGCTGAGAATAAAACGTATAAGCAACTTTTAATAAAAGCACCTAGAGGTGAAATAAAAGATAGATATGGAAGGTTACTTGCAGGAAATAAAAATTTATTTACTGTTCAAGTATCAGGCGATGGAATAAAAAGAAAAGACTCTAACGGCAAGTCTATGGCAAATGATATATGTTTAAAACTTATAAACTTATTAGAAAAAAATAATGAAGAGTACGTAGATGAATTTCCTATATATATAGAAAATGGTAAATATTACTATACATTTGATAAAAATATAAGAGAATATAAAAATAATAATGATATACCTCAAGAATTAGATGCTAAAGAAAGCTTTTATTATTTAGTTGATAAATTAATAGCTGAAGGTATACTTACTCAAGAAGATAGAAATTTAGAAGCAACTAAACTTCAAAAGAAGTTAAATGAAAATTCATATTATCCTCCTATTTTAGTTAGTAAGTGGTTATTTACGGAAGAAAAAAATAAGCAAGATTGGCTAGAAAGTTATGGTATAAAAGATATTAATATAAGTGCTAAAAAAGCATTTAATAAATTAAGAAATAGTGAGAATTATAAAATTGATAAAAACTTAAGTGATTCAGATGCAAGAAAAATATTAGTAGTTAGAGATCTTATAAAGTCTCAAGGATATTCTCAGTATAATCCAATAACTATAGCAACAGATATAAGTCAAAAGACTATATCTCAACTTGAAGAAAGTGCTATAGAATTACCTGGTGTATCAGTAGCTGTAGAACCAGTTAGATATTATCCTAATACAACTTTAGCATCTCATATATTAGGACATATGGGGAAAATGCCATCTGGACAAGAGGATAAGTATCTTAATAGAGAAGAAGGTAAAACTTATTCTAAAGGAGATACTGTAGGTATATCTGGTATAGAAAAAAGCTATGAAGAACAACTACGTGGAGTTGATGGATATAAAAAGGTACAAGTTGATGCATTAGGTAGAATAACTAGGGAATTAGATGTATCAGAGCCAAAGTCAGGAGATACAGTATACCTTAGTATAGATAAGGACTTGCAAGAAGATACTGAAAATGCACTAAAAGGAGTATTAGAAGCACTTAGAGTTGGAGGAACATATAAAAGTAAATATGGAAACAAAACTTTTTCAAGTGCAGCTAAAAATGCTGCATCGGGTGCAGTTATAGCAATAGATGCCAAAAATGGTGATGTTTTATCTATGGCAAGTTACCCAAATTATGACCCAAATAAATTTGTTAATGGGATATCATATGAAGATTATCAAGCATTACAGCCTAAAAATAAAAATGATGTTTTAGCAGCAAATCCACAAGTTAATTTGGCTACACAAGGTGTATTCCAACCTGGTTCAACCTTTAAAATGGTAACAGGGATGGCAGCTATAGATAATGGTTTAAGCCCAAACTATGCAATACAAGATACTGGAGTAATAAGATTAGGAGGACCTAAAAGTAGACCTTTTGCAGATTTAATATGGCATAAGTCTAGAAGTAATCATGGATATACAGATTTGTATAAAGCAATACAAGAATCTTGTAATATATACTTCTATATAATAGGATCAGGTAAAAATTATACAGGTGGGAAAGACCCAAGTGTTAAAGTTGGAGCAAAAGGCATAATAGAATATGCTAAGAAATTTGGTCTTGATGATTATACTGGATTAAATGAAGAAATAGACGAAAGAAAAGGTAGCGTTCCTAATATGGAATCTAAACTTGAAACTACAAAAACTTTATTAAGAGAATATCTTACAAAGGAAATGGCAAATGATTTTACAGATATAAGTAAATCTAAAAATCCTAAAGAATATGAAAATAGGATAGAAGAAATAGTTTCTTGGGCAGATGAAACAAAAACTGTAGGTAGAGTAGAAGCTATGGAAAGACTTACTAAAATGAAGGTAAAAGAAGATAGAGTAGAAACTTTAGCAGACTCTATAGTATTTAGTTATTTAAATTTTGCAAAATGGAGTACTGCAGATACATTTAATATATCTATAGGTCAAGGTGAAAATCAATATACACCTGCTCAGATGGCAAGATATGTTGCAGCTATTGGTAACGGAGGAAATTTAGTAGAATTATCAGTAGTAGATAGAGTTATATCAAATGATTATAATAATGTAGATATAGATGAAAATAAAGTAGAAAAAATAGATTTCAATAATCCTGAAAAATTAAAAGATTTAATTGAAGGTATGAAAAGAGTTTCTACACAAGGTTCAGGAAAAGGAATATTTGGACCTAATTATCCTATAAGTGTAGCATCTAAAACTGGTACTGCAGAAAAAAGTGGTAAAATACCTACTGAAAATGAAGTTGAATATTTAAAGAGCCATATGTCATCATATGGGGTATCTTTAGATGAAGCTGTTAAACTTGCTGAAAAAATGAAAAAAGCAAGAGAAAAAAAAGAGGAAGAACGAAAGTCATTAGAAGAAGAGTTAAAAGATGGTGTCAATGTTAAATTAGAAGACACTGATAAAGTAAATGCTTCGTATTTAAGAAAAGCAATAAAAGAACTAAATCCTAAAATAACTGATGAAAAAATAGATTCATATAAAGAAAGTTATAAGTCATTTTCTTGGAGTGTAGCAGTTGCGCCAGCTGATGATCCTGAGATAGCAGTAGTTGCTATGATTCCACAAGGAGAAAGTGGTAGTAATACAATGTTACTTATTAGAGAAGTATTAGGTTCATATTTTGATTTAAATAATGACAAAGACGAAAAAGATAATAAAAATGATGAAAATATTGATACAATAGAAAAAGAAAACATAAATTTTGTATCACAAATGAAAAAATAAAAAGGAATTAGGGATTTTTTAAAGAATATATAAAATAATATATCATTCTGGAGGTTGTTATGTCTTTGAATGAATTTACAACTAGTGAATTATTAGAATTTAAAGGTAGTAAAAAAGGTATAATTGTAAACATTAAAAGGAAGGCTACTTTTGATGAAATAAAAAACAGTATAATAGATAAATTAGAATCATCTATTGGTTTTTTTAATGGAGCAAAAATTTGTGCTATAAATTGCAAGTATTTAAGTGATATACAAATTATGATGTTAAAAGATGACATATCATCTAAATTTGATGTAGAGTTTATTGAAGAATATAATAAAAAAGAAATTACAAGTTTTCAAACTAAATATGTAAATAATTTAAGATCAGGTGAAAATATTGAGTTTGATGGAGATATAATTGTAATGACTGATATGAAATCTGGATCACAAGTAAGTGCTACTTGCAATGTTGTAGTAATGGGGGATATAAGTTCTGGAGCTAGAGTAGTAGCTAATGGAAATGTTATCGTTATGGGATCTGTATCTGGATTTATACATGCAGGAGCAAATGGAAATCAAAATGCATATGTTGTTGCGGGAAATTTAAATCCTAAAATATTGCAAATAGCTGGAAATATTGCAGAAGCACCAGACGATGAAAATCATGAAGAAAATAAACAAAATAGACCAGAAATAGCATTTGTAAGCAATGATACAATGGTTATAGAGAGCTATTTACCAAAAATGAAAAAATAAAGAAGTATTAATTATATAGGGGGTAGTGTTATGAGTGAAGTTATAGTTATAACATCAGGTAAAGGTGGAGTTGGAAAAACTACTACCGCAGCGAACTTAGGAACTGCATTAAGCTTAGAAAATAAAAAGACAGTTATAGTAGATGCAGATATTGGCCTTAGAAATTTAGATGTAGTTATGGGTCTTGAAAATAGAATAGTTTATGACATAGTTGATGTAGTTGAAGGAACATGTAGATTAAAACAAGCATTAATCAAAGATAAAAGATTTGAGAACTTATATTTATTACCAGCTGCTCAAACTAGAGATAAAAATGCAGTTACAGTTGAGCAAATGAATGAGTTATGTAGTAAACTTAGAGAATCTTTTGATTATGTATTAATAGATTGTCCTGCAGGTATAGAGCAAGGATTTAAAAATGCTATAGCAGGAGCAGATAGAGCTATAGTTGTTACTAATCCAGAAGTATCAGCAGTTAGAGATGCAGATAGAATAATAGGATTATTAGAAGCTCATGAAATAAAGGATATTAGATTAGTAATAAATAGAATAAGACATGATATGGTAAGACGTGGCGATATGATGAATAAAGAAGATATTATAGAAATATTAGCTATTAAATTATTAGGTTTAGTGCCTGATGATGAAAGCATAATAGTTTCAACTAATAAAGGAGAGCCTGCTATACTTGATAATAAATCTCTTGCTGGACAAGCATATAAAAATATTGCAAGAAGGATATTAGGAGATGAAGTACCAATGTTAGAATTAGAAGAAGAAGCTAATATCTTCACTAAAATAAAGAAAATATTTGGTATGGCTAAGTAGAAAAGGAGGATATATCGATGTTAGATTTATTTAAAGTTTTTTCTAATGAATCTAAAACTAGTAAATCTGTAGCAAAAGAAAGATTAAAATTGGTTTTAGTACATGATAGAGTTGATTGTTCTCCTAAACTTTTAGATTTAATAAAAACAGATATTCTTAAGGTTATAGCTAATTATGCTGAAATAGAAGAAGATGGACTTGAAATAAAAATGTCAAAGGCTAGAGGAGAAAATGATGATATGCCGGTATCTGCATTAGTTGCAAATATACCGCTAAAAAATATAAAAGAGAGACAAATGTAAGAGCAAATGGGGGATTATTATCCCCCTTTGTAGTTTTTATTGATTTTAGAAAGACGGTGAAAATATGGCTGAACGTAAATCAATGATTAGATTGATAAAACAACTAGATTGGAAACTTATAATTATAGTACTTTGTATATTTTCTTTTGGATTAGTAATGCTAAGTAGTGCTACTCATGCAAATGAGACAGGGGATTATTTTCAACTTTATAAACAAGGTGCAGCTTTTGGATTAGGAATATTTATGATAATAGGGATACTAATGTTTGATTATAACTTCTTAGGTAAGTATTATAAGGGTTTATATATTACTAGTTTAGTATTATTAGTAATTGTTTTAATACCAGGTATAGGTGCAGAAAGAGGTGGGGCTCGCTCTTGGTTAAATTTAGGACCTTTAGATTTTCAGACGTCCGAATTAGTTAAACTAACATTTATATTAAGTTATGCAAAAATAGTAGAATCTAAGAAAGGTAAGTTAAATAATTTGAAGGAGATAGTTCCAGTTGTTATATATGCATTACCTTTTATAGGATTATTATTTGCACAACCGGATTTAGGTACAGCTATAGTATTTTGTTGTATAATTGGAGGTATGTTATTTACTGCAGGTCTTAGTATCCAATTAATAAAAAGAGTTATAGTAATAGCCATAGTATCTTTACCGTTAATGTATATGATGATGGCATCACATCAAAAAGAAAGAATAGAAGCATTCTTAAACCCAGATGACCCTACATTAAAAGGTAATTATCAAGTTATGCAATCTATGATAGCTATCGGTTCTGGAGGTTTAACCGGAAAGGGATTATATAATGGAACTCAGAACCAAGAAGGTTTTTTACCGGTACAAGAAAGTGATTTTATATTTGCTGTTATAGGAGAAGAATTGGGCGTAATAGGAATGGCAGTTGTAATACTACTTTATACATTATTTTTATTTAGAATGATAATGCTAGCTAGAGAAGCGAAAGATTTTTATGGAACGCTTATAGTAATTGGAGTGATGAGTATGTTTGCTTATCAAATTATTCAAAATATAGGTATGACTGTAGCCGTAATTCCAGTAACTGGAGTAACACTTCCATTTATAAGTTATGGAGGAAGTTCTTTACTTACTTCATTAGCAAATCTTGGACTAGCATTGAATGTTGGTATGAGAAGGAAGAAAATAAATTTTTAAATTTGGAGGAAATATGAATATAGCATTAATAGCACACGATAAAATGAAAGATACTATGATAGGTTTTTGTATAGCATATGAAAAGATATTAAAAAAATATGGCTTATATGGTACAGGAACTACAGGCAAAAGAATAATGGATGAAACATCTCTTAACATAAATAGATTAGCATCTGGACCACTTGGCGGAGATCAACAAATAGGATCTTTAATAGTATCTCAAGATATAGACTTAGTTATATTTTTAAGAGATCCACATACTTCTCAGGCTCATGAACCTGATATACAAGCGCTTATAAGATTATGTGATGTATATCATGTTCCTATTGCTACAAATTTAGCATCAGCTGAAATATTTATTAATGCATTAAATAGAGGAGAACTTTCTTGGAGAGAAGTTAGAAAGACTTCTACTCAAAGAGTATAATTATATATATATAATAAAGAGAGTAACTTAAAATATATGGTTACTCTTTTTATTTTGCAATAAAAATATTAAATTAATTAATCTTAAAAACTAAAAGAGCTATTTAATATATAGCTCCTTATTATATAAATTATTTTATTAATTTAGCAAATTCTTTACCGAAGTTAACACATTCTTGAAGAGTTTCTTCTGAAGGGAAGAATTTCTTTTTTAGAGTAGGAACTGGCATTTTAAAGGCCATAGCTTTTATTAACGTTTCAGCCATAGTTATACCTTCACCACTCCAACCATAAGATCCGAAAACTCCACCTATTTTACCTACGTTAGCCATAGGATCTATAACAGAGAATAAATCCCACATTGGTTTAACCATAGTTTTATTTATTGTTGGAGAACCTAATAAGATTACTTTAGACATAACCACTGCATCATGCATTTCTTTTAAGTTCATATTTTCTAAATCGTATAAAGTAACATTACATCCTTCTTCAAGTAACCCTTTTTCTACATTTTTAGCCATAACTAATGTATTAGTGTATGCAGATAAGTAGAATATAGCAACTTGGTTTTGATTAGTACTATTAACTACTTCTGTAGACCAATCTAAATATCTTTTAACTTGAGCCATAGGATCCTTAGTAAGCATTGGACCATGTGAAGTTAATATAGTATCAAAATCTAATTCTAAATCAACAACTTTATTAATAGCATTTAATACGTGTTTAGCAAAAGGTTTAACGATGCAATCATAGTAATGTTTAGCTGATTTTAAGTAATCTTCACTTTCAACAGAATTAGCATCAACATTTGCAAAGTGACACCCAAAAGCATCACAAGTGAATAATGTTTTATCTTCTTCAACATAAGTAAACATAGTATCTGCCCAATGTAAGAAAGGAGCAGTTATAAATTTAAGATTTCTTTTACCTATATTTAAAACTTCGCCGTCAGTTATAACATGACATTTAAATGGTTTATTTATTTGTTCATCTAAATACATTTTAGCTGCTTTTGTACAGAATACTTCTATGTTTGGATTTAAATTTAAAATGTATTTTAAACTACCAGCGTGGTCAGGTTCAGTATGATGTATTACTACATAGTCTATTTCAGATATATCTGTAATCTTAGATATATTGTTTAAAAATTCATCTTTAAAGTTTGGTTTTACAGTATCGAATAAAACAGTTTTTTCATCTTTTATTATATAAGAGTTATAAGTTGTACCAAATTCAGTCTCCATTATTATATCAAATACTTCTAAATCTTTATCAACAACACCTGTAAAGTAAATATCTTTTTTTACTTCAAATACATTACTCATAATAAGTCCTCCTAAAAAATTAACGATATTAATAATAAAATTATACCCATAGAATGTATCTTTAAACAGAATAATATCTAAACAATATTATTATATCCTAAAGTAATTATAATATAAATTTATATAAATATCTAAATATATATGGAAATTTAGTTTATATGAACGCTAAATGGAAAAACTATATTTATAAATAAAGTTTTGATACATAATATCATATCGTGTATAATAGTATTTATGTTTAAAAATAATATGCTTATCGGAGGTTTTAATATACATGAATAAGGTAGACTTAAAAAGAATTTTAAAGAAGGTTGAAAAGCCTGCGAGGTACCTTGGAAATGAAGTAAATTCAATACATAAGGATACATCAGATGAAAACTTAATAAGATATGCTCAATGTTTCCCAGATTTATATGAAGTTGGTATGAGTCACTTAGGAAGTCATATACTATATGATGTAATAAACAGAGATGAAAATATATTCTGTGAGAGAGTATATGCACCTGCTGTTGATATGGAAAATATGATGAGAGAAAATAATATACCATTATTTGCTTTAGAGTCTAGAGAACCTATAACTAATTTTGATGTTATAGCATTTACACTTCAATATGAACTTTCATATACAAATATATTAAATATGCTAGATTTAGCAAATGTACCTATACTTAGAACGGAAAGAAAATTAGATGATCCATTTATATTAGTTGGAGGTCCATGTGCATATAACGTAGAGCCTATGGCTGATTTTGTTGATATAGTTGTTTTAGGTGAAGGTGAGGAAGTAAATTTAGAAATACTAAATGCATATAGAGAATGGAAAAAAAATAAAACTACTAGAGAAGATTTCCTATATCAAATATCTTCAATAGAAGGAGTTTATATACCTAGTTTCTATGATGTTATTTACAATGAAGATAATACAATTAAAGAAGTTGTACCAAATAGAGAAAATATACCAGCTAAACCTCAAAAAAGAATAATAAAAGATGTTGAAAATGTACCATATCCAGAAAAATTAATAGTTCCATTTATAGATACAGTTCACAATAGAGTTGTACTTGAACTATTTAGAGGATGTACAAGAGGATGCAGATTCTGTCAAGCTGGTATGATATATAGACCAATAAGAGAAAAAAGTGTAGATAGATTAAAAGAAATAGTGGACAAGCTAGTAAAGAGTACTGGTTACGATGAAATATCTTTATCATCATTAAGTACTAGTGATTACTCTAACTTATCGGAGTTAACTGATTATTTAGTTGATGAGTATGCATCAAATAATGTAGGAATATCATTACCATCTCTTAGATTAGATAACTTCTCTATGGAAATAGCAGAAAAAATACAACAAGTAAGAAAATCAGGATTAACTTTTGCACCAGAAGCTGGAACTCAAAGACTTAGAGATGTTATAAATAAAGGTGTAAGTGAAGAAGATTTACAAAATGCAACTAAAAAAGCATTTGAAATGGGATGGAATAGTGTAAAACTATACTTTATGATAGGCTTACCAACAGAAACTTATGATGATTTAGATGGAATTGCAAAACTTGCATATGATGTAATCGATACGTATAGAGAAGTCCACAACGGAAAATTAAAAAGAAGTTTTGGTGTTACAGTGAGTACATCAACATTTGTACCTAAACCATTTACACCATTCCAATGGCATGGACAAGATACAACTGAGGAAGTTGTAGAAAAGCAAAGACACTTAGTTAAAAAACTAAAGAATAAAGATATAAAATATAACTATCACGATTCTAAAACTAGTTTAATGGAAGCTGTAATAGCTAGAGGAGATAGAAGAATAGGTAAGGTTATATATGATGCATTTAAAGCAGGAGCTAAATTTGATGGATGGTCAGAATATTTCAATTTAGATACTTGGAAAGAAGCTATGGAAAAGAATAATCTTTCAATAGATTTCTATGCAAATAGAGAGAGAAGTTATGAAGAAGTATTCCCATGGGATCATATAGATGTAGGAGTTAGTAAGAAATTCCTAATAAGAGAAAATGAAAAAGCAAAAGCTGACACAGTTACTATTGATTGTAGACATAAGTGTAATGCATGTGGTATAAATGCGCATGATATAGGAAGGGGGATGTGTTAATTATGAAAATAATAAGAACTAAATTTAATAAAGAAGGAGATATGATTTATATATCTCACTTAGATTTACAGCAATTATTACAAAGAGCTTTTAGAAGAGCTGAAATATCTTTAGTTCATTCTCAAGGATTTAACCCACACCCTAAAATAAGTTACGGAAATGCCTTAGCTCTTGGGACGGAAAGTCAAGGCGAATACGTTGATGTTGAAATAGAAGATGACTTAAGTGTGGAAGAATACTTAAATAGAATGAATGAACAATTACCAGAAGGTATAAAATTTATAGAAGCTAAGGAAATAGATAAACAAGAGCCATCTTTAGCATCTGTTATAGAATATGGTGAGTATATATTTACTATAGAGACAGAAAAAACTTTAACTAAAGAATATGTAAAAAGTAAAATATTAGAGTTTATGTCTCAAAGTGAAATATTAATAACTAAGAAAAATAAAAAAGGAAAAATAGTAGAGTCTGATATAAGACCTATGATTAGAAATTTTGATTTACTAGATATACAAGATAATATGCTGATTTTAGAGGCAACAATAGCTACTGGATCTAAGGCAAATTTAAATACTAATATATTTATACCTAAGATATTAGATTTATTAGAATTAGAAATGGATCCATTAGATGTGGATATATTAAGAAGAGATTTATATAAATTACAAGATGGTCAATTAGTATCTCCTATGTAAAAAAGAGTGGTTTAAACCATTCTTTTTTTATTATAATAAGATATATAACTATTTAAGGAGAAACAAATGAAAAAGATTATAGTTGAATGTTTAATTTCATCTCAAAAAACAGCAATATTAGAAGATGATAAATTAATAGAATTATTAATAGAGGATAATAAAAATAGTAAAAAAGTATCAAATATATATAGAGGTATTGTTAAAAAAGTAATTCCAGGAATACAAGCGTGTTTTGTAGATGTGGGATTTGAAAAATTAGCATATTTGCAATTAGATAAAGATAGTAATATAAAAGCAGGTCAAGATATACTGGTACAAGTAAATAAAGAAGCTGTGGGAACTAAAGGAGCTAAATTAAATACTGAGATAAGTTTAGCTGGTAGATATTTAGTTTATATTCCTACTAATGATAGAATTACATTATCTAATAAGATATTAGATGAAAAAGAAAGATTTAGATTAAAAAAGATTGCTAAAAGTGTAAGTAAGGATTCTGAAGGTCTTATAATAAGAACTGAAGCTGTTGGATGTACTAAAGAAGAATTAGAACAGGACATAAAAGCTTTAAAAGAAAAATATGAAGAAATACTTAAAGAATATAGGTTAGGAATAGGGCCTAAACTTTTATATAAAGAATTAGATTTTTCTTCTAAGTATATAAAAGAGAATGTAAATGATGAAACTGAAAAAATAATCACAAATGATATAGCAAAGTATGAAGAATTAAAGAAAATATTAGAATCTATAAAAATTGAATATAAGGATAAATTAATTTTAGAAGAAAATAAAGATATATTTGATTTGTATAGAGTAGAAAATCAAATTGATAAAGCTTTAAATAAAAAAGTATGGTTAAAAAGTGGAGGTTATTTAATAATAGATAAAACTGAAGCACTTACTGTAATAGATGTTAATACAGGTAAATTTACAGGAAACTTAAAACTTGAAGAAACGGTATATAAAACTAATATAGAAGCTGCAATTGAAGTTTGTAGGCAGCTTAAATTAAGAGATATTGGAGGTATAGTTATAATAGATTTTATAGATATGCATAAAGCTACATATAAGAAAGAAGTTATAAATATACTTAATGAAGAATTAAAAAAAGATAAAAGAAAAACAGAAGTATTAGGAATGACTAGATTAGGATTAGTAGAACTTACAAGGCGAAGAGAAAGAGATTCTATAGATAAATATTACTTAAGCGATTGTGAAACTTGTGAAGGTAATAGTAAAGTAAAATCTATTAATTCTGTTTTAGATGATATAGAAAAAGAAATAATAAGAATTAGTACACATACTTCATATAATGATATAATTATAGAGTTAGACGAAGATAATTTTAAACTTATAAAAATGAAATTTATGGATATAATAGAAAAAATATGCGAAAAATATGAGGTTAAAATATTATTAAATGCAAACAATAAAATAAATTGCAAAAAAATAAATATAATTTATAATAGTTAGTTGACATATGATTGATGTTATAGTAATATTAATAACTGTAATGCCGCACAGAAAAGGTTGAAAACTTCTTAAGTGAAGTACCTATATGGCGAGTTTTGAGACCGAGGAGGTGTATTTAATGTACGCTATAGTTAAAACAGGTGGAAAGCAATATAAAGTTGCTGAAGGTGATGTATTATTCGTTGAAAAGTTAGAAGGTAATGCAGGTGATGTAGTTACTTTAAACGAAGTATTAGCTTGCACTAAAGATGGTGAGTTAGTTGTTGGAGCTCCTACAGTTGAAGGTGCTTCTGTTCAAGCGAAAGTTGTTGAACAAGGTAAAGCTAAGAAAGTTATAGTTTTCAAGTATAAAGCTAAGAAAGACTACAGAAGAAAGCAAGGACATCGTCAACCATACACTAAGATAGTTATCGAAAAGATAAATGCTTAATTAATGGTTAAGTAATGATAAAAGTTAAATATTATTACGATGATGACTTTTCAATAAGAGGCTTTTGTCTTAAGGGTCATGCTGATTATGCTGAAATAGGATATGATATAGTATGTTCTGCAGTTACATCTAATGCAATTGCAGTTATAAACTCATTAGATAAGCTGGTAAAGGTTGAATTTGATAAAGTTATAGGTAAAGAAGGTCATATAGAATGCATCGTAAAAGATGAATATCTAGAAGATTCTAAATTACTACTAAATCATTTTCAATTAGCTATTGAAGAAATTAAAAGGGAATATCCCAAAAATATAAAAATCTTAAAAAAGTAGGGGGTGACTCCAAATGTTAAACATGAACTTACAGTTACTTGCATCTAAGAAAGGGGTAGGGTCTTCTAAAAACGGTAGAGATTCTATATCTAAGAGATTAGGTGTTAAGAGATTCGACGGACAAGTAGTAACTGCTGGTAGTATAATAGTAAGACAAAGAGGTACTAAGATACATCCAGGAACTAACGTAGGTAAAGGTGGAGATGATACTTTATTTGCATTAGTTGACGGTGCTGTTAAATTCGAAAGAAAAGATAAGAAAAGAAAGAAAGTTAGTGTATACCCAGTATCAATAGCTGAGTAATACTAAACAAAAGGAGTGTTAATACACTCCTTTTTCTTGTAAATAGATATTTACAGAATGTTATATATCTATTTTGGAAAAAATAAATAAAAAGTTTAACCAAGTAGGTGATTAATTTGTTTATAGATAAAGCTAGAATTTTTGTTAAGTCAGGAAATGGCGGAAATGGTGCGGTATCATTTAGAAGAGAAAAATATGTTCCAGCTGGTGGACCAGATGGTGGAGACGGTGGAAACGGAGCTAGCGTAATATTTGAGGTTGATTTAGGTCTAAGAACATTAATGGACTTTAAATACCAAAGAAAATATGTAGCAGAACATGGTGAAGATGGTAGTAAAAAAAGAAAAGCAGGAAGAAATGGAGAAGATTTAATTCTTAAGGTTCCTCCTGGAACAATAATTAGAGATGAAGCTACAGGACTTGTTATAGCGGATTTAAAAGAAGAGGGCGATAGAGCTGTAGTTGCTAAAGGTGGAAGAGGTGGAAAAGGAAACCAACACTTCGCTAATGCAGTTAGACAAGCTCCTGCTTTTGCTAGATCAGGTAGTGATGGTGTAGAAAAATGGGTAGTATTAGAACTTAAAATGATAGCTGATGTTGGTCTTTTAGGATTCCCTAATGTAGGTAAATCAACATTCTTATCTGTAGTAACTAAAGCTAAGCCTAAAATAGCTAACTATCACTTCACAACATTGACTCCTAACCTAGGCGTTGTACAAACAAAATTTGGAGATAGTTTTGTTTTAGCAGATATACCAGGACTTATAGAAGGTGCAGCTGAAGGAGTAGGTTTAGGTCATGATTTCTTAAGACACGTTGAAAGAACTAAAGTTTTAATACATATAGTTGATATATCAGGTTTAGAAGGTAGAGATGCTTTAGAAGACTTTGATAAGATTAATGATGAGTTAAAACTTTATAACGAGAAATTAGCTACAAGACCACAAGTTGTAGTTGCTAATAAGATGGATATACTAGAAGATGAAAGTATATTTGAAGAATTTAAAAATGAATTAGAAGATAGAGGATACAAAGTATTTAAAATGTCTGCTGCAACACGTCAAGGAGTAGATGATGTAATAGCTTATGTATCAGAATTATTAAAAGAAGCTGAAGAAATTGAATTAGTTTCAGAAGAAGAAATGTTTAGACCTGAACTTGATGAGCAACAAGATGAAGGTTTACAAATAGATATAGAGGATGGAGTATATGTTGTAACAGGTAAGTCTCTTAGAAGAATAATGTACTCTGTTAACTTTGATGATATGGAATCTCTTCAATATTTCCAAAAAGCTATGGAAAGCCAAGGTGTATTTGATAGATTAAGAGAAATGGGAATAGAAGATGGAGATACAGTTAGAATTTACGAAATAGAATTTGAATTCTATAATTAATATAGATGAGGTGACATAATGTTAAAAGGAAAGCAAAGAGCATATTTAAGATCAATAGCAAATACTTTAAAGCCTTCAACTCAAATAGGTAAAGATGGAGTTACTGAAAGCTTTTTAGATCAATTAGACGATATGTTAAGAAAAAGAGAGATAGTTAAGGTAACAATATTAGAAACTGCAGGTCTTGAAACTAAAGAAACTGCTAATGCTATATGTGAAGCTTTGAGAGCTGAATTTGTTCAAGCTATAGGTTCTAAGTTTACTTTATATAAAAGAAATACAGAAAATCCACAAATAGTATTCCCAGGACATGAACAAGCTAAGGCTAAAGTAAAGTCTGATAATGTTACTAAAAAAGGAAGAGTAACAAAGAGATCAGTTAGATAGTACTTTAAGCATCTGTAAATATATACAGATGCTTTTTTATACCTAAGAAAAGTAAGTTATTTAAGGTCTAATAATTATAACTATAAAAAATTGTAGAATAATGGAAAAATAAACCAAACGGTTATAGATTTTATGAAAAAAAAGTGTTAATATAATAACTAGATTATAAAAATAAATAAAAAGTACAAAATGATTTTAGATATAAGGTAAATTATCTAGGGAGGAGAACTAGCGTGAGAGTAATTATAATAGGTGCAGTTGCAGCAGGTATGAGTGCAGCGGCTAAGTTAAAAAGAATGAAACCTGAATATGATGTTGTAGTATATGAAAAAACAGATGTAGTATCATTTGGGGCATGTGGACTTCCATACTTTGTTGGAGGATTCTTTGATGATGCTAATAATATGATAGCAAGAAGCCCAGAAAAATTTAGAGAAACAGGAATAGATTTAAATGTATTTCATGAAGTTGTTAAGGTTGATACAGAGGCTAAAAAAGTTACAGTAAGAAATTTAGAAACAAATGTTAAATTTGAAGATTCTTATGATAAATTAATGATAGCAACAGGAGCAAGTAGTATAATACCTCCTATAAAAAATGTTAAGTTAGAGAATGTTTCAACATTAAAAACTATGGAAGATGGGATAAAAGTAAAAGAGCTATTAAATAAAGAAGAAAATAAAAAAATAGCTATAATAGGAGCTGGATTTATAGGTCTTGAAGCTGTGGAAGCAGCTAAGCGATTAGGAAAAGAAGTAATGGTATTTCAGTTAGAAGATAGGATTTTACCACAAGTATTTGATAAAGAAATAACTGATGTATTAGAAGAAGAAATAAAAAAACATAATGTAGATTTAAGATTAGAAGAAGTTGTATCTGAACTAGTTGGAGAAACAAAGGTAGAAAAAATAATAACAAATAAAGGTGAATATGAAGCTGATGTAGTTATTATAGCAACGGGAGTAAGACCAAATACTGCATTTTTAAAGGATACATCTATAGAAATGTTATCAAATGGAGCTATAGTAGTTGATGAATTTGGTAAAACTTCAGTAAAAGATATATATGCAGCAGGAGATTGTGCTACTATACAAAATATAGTAACAGGTCAAGATTCATATATACCTCTTGCAACTGGGGCTAATAAATTAGGTAGAATAGTTGGTGAAAACTTAGCAGGAGCTAATAATTCATTCCAAGGATCATTAGGTTCAAGTTGTATAAAAGTAATGGATATGGAAGCAGCTTCAACTGGTATGACTGAGTCACAAGCTCAAAAGTTAGGAATAAACTATAAGGCTAAATTTATATCAGATTTCAATCAAACAAATTACTATCCAGGTAGAGATAAAATATATGTAAAACTTGTTTATGATGCTGATACTAAGGTTATATTAGGTGGTCAAGTTGCTGGATTCAAAGATTCAGTTCAAAGATGTAATGTAATAGCAGCAGCTATATTTGGTAAATTAACAACTAATCAATTAGGAATGTTAGATTTATGTTATGCACCACCGTTTGCTAGAACATGGGATGTATTAAATGTAGCTGGGAATGTATGTAAATAATATAAACTAAAATACAAAAGGATGTAGTTTAATTTTATAAAAACTAAGTTACATCCTTTTGTATAATTAATTTTCAAAATTTAAACTAATACTATGCCTATCTTTTCCAATAACAGTATTTTCAAATTCATCAGTAGCATTTTTTATATATAGATTAGGATCTTCTAGAGAAGGACTAAAGTGAGTTAAAAGTAATTTCTTGACATTACCGAGTTTTGCTAAATTAGCAGCTTCTTTAAATGTCATATGTTTATTTTTGATAGCTTTAGATATATCTAAATTATCTCCATACATAGCTTCACATATAAATAAATCACTATTATTTATAAATTCTGGTATTGTGAAAATTGGTCTTGTGTCCGTAATAAAGCTAATTTTTATTCCTTTTCTATTATCACCTAAAACCATATCTGGAGAATACTCAATATTTTCAAAAAATATATTTTTTCCACTTTGAAGTTTTTGCCATAATAATTTAGGAACATTGTTTTTAATAGCTTTTTCTATATTAAATTTAGGAGTTCTTTTAAAATATAAGCTATATCCTAAGCATTCACTTGAATGATCTAGTTCTAAAGTAGAAATTTCTATATCTTTTAATATATCGTTAACTAAAGAGAATGTGCCCTTAGGATCTTCAATAACAATTATTTTATATGGTAAGTATTCTATTAAAGCTTTCATTGTATTTATTACTTTACAGATACCCTTAGGTCCAACAATAGTTAAATCATCAACTCTAGAGCTATTTCCTATAGTAGATAAAAGCCCCATAAGTCCATAGTAATGGTCACCATGAAGGTGAGTTATACATATTAAATCTATGTTTTTAAATCCACAATTTTTCATTCTCATAGAAACTTGAGTACCTTCACCACAATCAATAAGTATTTTTCTTCCCTTATAATTTATAAATAAAGAAGATAAAAATCTATTAGGCATTGGCATATTGCCTCCACAGCCTAGTAAAACTACATCTATCATAAAAATACTCCTTTTATTTAAGACTATCTTGCTTATAAAGCTTAGTTACATTATAAATGCCAAGCAAAAAACTTAAGATACCGACAACTAATTTCATTTATTACCTCCATACTTAATAGTCATATTCATCAAAATTTAAAATTTTATTTAAAACAGATTTGATAGTATCGTAATCAAATCCTTTATAAGCGAGATGTTGAGAAATTTTTTGATATACTTTCCTTTTATCTTCGTTTTTTATTCTCTCATAACGCTTTTTAGCTAAATACATGGCGTTTTCAAATTCAACATCATAATCAATATTAGATATAGCATGAGAAATATCTTCAGAATCTATTCCTTTATTGTAAAGATTTTGTTTTATTTTATTTTTACCACATTTATTAAAGTTAATATTAGTATTTACTATTTTTTGAGCCAATAATTTATCATCAATAAATTTATTACTTCTTAAAAAATCTAATACTTTTTCAATAGTACTATCTTCAAAATCAGAAGAAAGTTTTTCTTTAATCTTTTTTTCTGATTGATCAGTTTTAGATAATATATTCAAGGCTTTATTCTTGGCTTTAATATACATATCATTATCTAGTAAAGATTTTAAGTTATCTTTATCTATCTCCATACCTTTTTTTAGATTAAATGTATAAACAAGCTCAGTAAATACAGACATAAAAAATTCATCATTAATATAAATATTTACTCTATCAGTATTTCTTTTTTGTGCTTCAATTTTTGTAATTACAGCCATTATATTTCTCCTTAAACTTACATAATAATATGATTATACACTAAAAACTAATATATTATATTTAATAAATAAAAAATAATGGTACAATAATATTATAATTTAATAAAGGAGATAAAGTATGACTATTAATAATATAGTTGATGAATCTTTTATAATTAATCAAAATAAACTAAAAAAGTTTGAAAATAAATGTGATAATATAAAAATCGGCATAATGGGAGGAACATTTGATCCAATACATTATGCACATTTAGCAACTGCAGAATTTATAAGAGATAGTTATAAACTAGATAAAATATTGTTTATACCATCTGGAAATCCTCCCCACAAAAAACGAAAAATAACTGATAAATATCATAGGTATAATATGGTATTGTTATCTACTATTAATAATGATAATTTTATAGTTTCTGATATGGAAATAAAAAGAGAAAAAAGTACATATACAATAGATACATTAAAACAGTTAAAACAAATATATATAAATGCAGAAATATATTTTATAACTGGAGCGGATGCTATATGTGATATAGAAACTTGGAAAGATGTTGAGGAGAACTTTAAATTAGCAAACTTTATAGCAGCAACAAGGCCAGGAATAAGTTTATTGAAAATTAATGAAAAAATAAAAGATTTAAAAGATAAGTACAATGCAAATATTGAAAGTATATATGTACCATCTTTAGATATATCATCAACTTACATAAGAAATCAATTAAATAAAAATAAAACAATTAGATATTTAGTGCCTGAACTAGTACAAGAATATATATATAATAAGCAAATATATAATAATGGAGAATAATATATGAATTTAGAGTTAATTAATGATAAGGTAAAAAATATGTTGCCAGAAAAGAGATATAGACATTCATTAAATGTAGCAAATTGTGCGGTAAAGTTAAGTGAGATTTATGGATGTGACAAAGAAAAAGCATATATAGCAGGAATAACTCATGATTGTGCAAAATATTTAAACAAAGAAGAGGTAAAACATTATATAGATAAATATAAAATAATTTTAGATGACTTAGAAAAAGATAGCTTAGCCCTATCTCATAGTTTAATAGGGTCGTATATAGCAAAATATGAATTTGGAATAAATGATGAAGATATAATAAGTGCAATAAAGTATCACACTACGGGTAAGGAAGATATGAACTTAATAGAAAAGATAATTTATATTGCAGACTTAATAGAAGAAGACAGAGATTTTCCTGGAGTAGAAGAATTAAGAAATTTAGTTTATAGTAAGGAATTAGATAAAGCTTTGATTATTTCATTTGATAACACCATAAAATTTGTAATAGATAATAATCAATTAATACATAATAGAACAGTAAATGCAAGAAATTATCTTATAAAAAATAAAATTTTGTAAAACTATAACATAAAAAATAAATTTAATATATTATATATAAAATACAATAGTTTATTTACATATTATTTATGGTATAATAATTAAATATGTTTACAATCATGAAAGGAAGGAAATAATATGACAGTAGAAAACATTACAAAAGTTATATATGATGCAATAGATGATAAATTAGGTAAAGATATATCAATAATAAACATAGGAGCTGTGTCTAGTTTATGTGATTACTTCGTTATAGCTACAGCATCTTCTCAAAGACAAGTAAAAGCTATAGCTGATAACGTAGAAGATGAATTAACTAAGCTTGGTATAGAAGCTAGAGGTAAAGAAGGATACGATAGTCAAGTTTGGGTTTTACTTGATTATGGAGATGTTATGGTTCATATATTTAATGAAGAAAATAGAGAATTCTATAACTTAGAAAAATTATGGAAAGATGCTCCATACGTAGATGTTGACAACTTAGCTTAATGATGTTAACATTATAATTAAAATTTAAAATTATTAAATAGACTAGAGTAGTAAAAGAATATATTTTTTCAGAGAGCTAGTGGTGCTGTGAACTAGTAAAATGTACCTTTGAACTTGCTAGGTAAAATCTATTTAGCCGTAGTTGGCATAAAAACTATCTAAGAGAGCTTAATATTTAAGCTAATTAGGGTGGTACCGCGAAGATAATCCTCGTCCCTAAACATTTTATGTTTAGAGATAGAGGATTTTTTTAATAACTAATTTATACAAGGAGGAAAATTTAATGAACGTTTATAAGCCAAATGAAGTTGAAGCTAAATGGCAAAAAGTTTGGGAAGATAATAATCAGTACAAAACAGATACTGAAGATTCAACAAAACCAAAATATTATGCATTAGAAATGTTCCCTTATCCATCTGGGAAATTACATATGGGGCATGTTAGAAACTATTCTATAGGTGATGTTGTAGCTAGATTTAAGAAGATGCAAGGTTATAATGTATTACATCCAATGGGATGGGATTCTTTTGGTCTTCCGGCTGAAAATGCAGCTATAAAACATGGTATACATCCAGATAAGTGGACTATGGAAAATATAGCTGATATGAGAAAGCAGTTTAAAACATTAGGATTAAGTTTTGATTGGGATAGAGAAGTGGCAACTTCTACACCAGAATACTATAAATTTACTCAAGAGATATTTTTAAAATTCTTAGAAAATGGATTAGCATATAAGAAAAAATCTTTTGTTAACTGGTGTCCATCTTGTGAAACAGTTCTTGCTAATGAGCAAGTTGTTCAAGGAGAATGTGAAAGATGTGATTCTATAGTTGTAAAGAAAGATTTAGAGCAATGGTACTTTAAAACAACTCATTTTGCAGAAGAATTACTTCAAGACTTAGATACTTTAGATGGTTGGCCAGAAAAAGTTAAAACAATGCAAAGAAACTGGATAGGAAAAAGCACAGGAGCTGAAATAACTTTTGATATAGATGGAAGTGATAAATCTATAACTGTATTTACAACTAGACCAGATACAGTTTATGGCGTATCTTATATGGTACTTGCTCCAGAACATGATTTAGTTAAAGAATTAGTTAAAGGAACTGAGTATGAAGCTAAAGTAAATGATTTTGTTGCAAAAATGCATACTATGACTGAAATAGAAAGAACTTCAAGTGATGTTGAAAAAGAAGGAATGTTCATAGGTAAATATGTTATAAATCCGTTAACTAATAAAAAAGTTCCTTTATGGATAGCAAACTACGTATTAGTTGACTATGGAACAGGTGCAGTTATGGCAGTTCCTGCACATGATGAAAGGGATGCTGAATTTGCAGCTAAATATAATTTAGATGTAGTTGAAGTTATAAATGAAGAAAATATAATGATAAATTCTGATGAATTTAATGGAATGGAAGCTTCAAAAGCATTTGATGCAATAATAGAAAAAATAGAAGAAATGGGAAGAGGAAAGAAAACAGTTAATTATAGATTAAGAGACTGGTTACTTTCTAGACAAAGATACTGGGGATGTCCAATACCTGTAGTATACTGTGATACTTGTGGTATAGTTCCAGAAAAGAAAGAAAACTTACCAATATTATTACCAACAGATGTTGAGTTTACAGGAAAGGGAGAATCTCCGCTTACAACTTCAAAGACATTTATGAATGCTACTTGTCCTTGTTGTCAAAAACCAGCTAGAAGAGAAGCTGATACTATGGATACTTTCGTAGATTCTTCTTGGTACTATTTAAGATATATAGATCCTAAAAATACAGAAGAACCATTTAGTAAAGAAAAAGTAAATAAGTGGATGCCGGTTGATCAATATATAGGTGGAGTAGAACATGCTATATTACACCTTCTTTATTCAAGATTCTTTGTAAAAGCATTTAATTCTATGGGAATGTTAGACTTTAAAGAACCTTTTAAAAATCTTTTAACTCAAGGTATGGTTTTAAAAGACGGAGCTAAGATGAGTAAGTCTAAAGGAAATGTTGTTGCTCCATCAGAAATAATAAAAGAGTATGGAGTTGATACTGCCAGACTATTTGTATTATTCGCTGCACCACCAGAAAGAGATTTAGAATGGTCAGACCAAGGTGTTGAAGGATGTTTTAGATTCTTAAATAGAGTATATAGATTAGTAGATGAATTATCAGATATAGCTAAATCTAATGTTGAAGTGAAAGAATTAACTAAAGAAGATAAAGCTATGAGATATACTATACATGCAACTTTAAAGAAAGTTACTGAAGACTTAAATGAGAAATTTGGATTTAATACTGCTATATCAGCATTAATGGAATTAATAAACGAAATGTATAAGTATAAAGAATTAGATTCTAGAAATGAATCAGTTATAAAAGAAGGTATAGAAACTATAGTAACTATACTTGCTCCATTTGCACCTCATATAGGTGAAGAATTATGGTCTATGATAGGTAAAGAAGGAAGTATATTTGATATATCTTGGCCAAAATACGATGAAACAGCTTTAGTTAAAGATGAAGTTGAAATAGTTGTTCAAATAAATGGAAAAGTAAGAGGAAAATTAAGTGTTGCTGCCAATATTTCTAGAGAAGAAATGGAAAAAGTAGCAATGGAAGATGAAAAAATAAAAGTATTAGTTGAAGGTAAAACTATAGTTAAAGTAGTTGCAGTACCTAAAAAGCTAGTTAATATAGTTGTAAAATAATAAAACAAAAAAACTCTTTACATATTTAAATATGTAAAGAGTTTTTATTTTTATTTTTAAAAAGAAAAAAACATTTTAAAATATATAAAATGATGTTGATTTTTGTAAAAAAACATTATAAAATTAAATTGTTAATAAACAAACAAAAAATGTTTACGGGAGTGAATAAAATGACAAAAGTTACATTACAAGATATAAAAGATGCAAAAGAAACTATAAAAGATATAGTAAAAAAGACAGATATATTAGAGAGTGCTAAGCTTAGTGCTATGACTGGGGCAAATGTTTTCTATAAATGTGAGAATCTTCAAAAAACAGGTTCTTTTAAAGTAAGGGGAGCTTGTAATAAAATAGCAAACTTAACTGATGAAGAAAAGGCAAACGGTGTTATAGCATCAAGTGCAGGAAACCATGCTCAAGGTGTTGCACTAGGTGCAAAAATGACTGGAATAAAGGCAACAATAGTAATGCCAGCTACAGCACCTTTAGCTAAAGTTACAGCTACTAAAGGGTACGGAGCTGAAGTAGTATTAAATGGATTAGTTTATGATGATGCTTATGCAAAAGCAGTTGAATTACAAAAAGAAACTGGAGCTACTTTCTTACATCCGTTTGATGATAAGTATGTAATAGCAGGACAAGGAACAATAGGACTTGAAATACTTGAACAATTAGATGGGAATGTTGATACTATAGTTTGCCCAATTGGAGGCGGTGGTATAATAGCTGGTATAGCTGTAGCAGCTAAAGGAATAAACCCTAATATAAAAATAGTAGGTGTTCAAACTGCGAATATACCTTCTATGCAAGAATCTATGAAAAATGGTGAAGTTACAACAGCATTTAAAGCTACTACAATAGCTGATGGTATAGCTGTTAAAACACCAGGAAATGTAACTTTTGAAATAATAAAAGAATTAGTTGATGAGGTAATAGTTGTAGAAGAAGATGAAATAGCACAAGGGATGTTATTCTTAATGGAAAATCAAAAAGTTGTAGCTGAAGGATCTGGTGCTGTAAGTACTGCCGCATTATTAAGTGGAAAATATGTACCTCAAAAAGATGAAAATGTAGTTTGTGTAATATCTGGAGGAAATGTTGATGTTAATACATTATACAGAGTTATAGGAACTGCTTTAACTAAAGAAGGTAGAAGATACGCATTTAATACAGTAATACAAGATAAGCCAGGTGGACTTGCTGAATTAACTAAAATAATAAGTGAACATGATGCTAATATATTAAATGTTAACTTATCAAGATCATCTATGGGAGGCGGCTTAGGTAGACTTACTACAGAAATGGTACTTGAAACATTTAATCAAGAACACATAGATAAATTAAAAGCAGCTATAACAAAAGCTGGATTTGAAATAATAGAAATATAATTAAAATAAAATATAAATAAGAGTTAGCTTTAAATTATAAAGTTAACTTTTATTTATAATTAATTAAAAAAATGTATACAATAAAACTTATATAATAGTATAATGATAAATGAAAATGTGAAACATACACATAGATATATTTATATTCATAGGAGGAAATTTAATATGAAACATCAAGTAGTACATACAGATAATGCACCTAAAGCTATAGGACCATACTCTCAAGCTGTTAAAGCTGGAAATATGTTATTTGTATCAGGACAAGTTCCATTTGTACCTGAAACTATGGAAATAGTAGAAGGAGATGTAAAAGCTCAAACTGCTCAATCTTTAAAAAATGTTCAAGCTATATTAGCTGAAGCAGGTCTTGATTTTTCTCATGTAGTAAAATCTACAGTATTTATAAAAGATATGAATGAGTTTGCTCAAATAAATGAAGTATATGCTGAGTTCTTTGGTGAAAATAAACCAGCTAGAGCTTGTGTAGAAGTTGCAAGACTTCCAAAAGACGTTAAAGTTGAAATAGAAGTAATTGCTGTAATATAGTTTATTATAAATAGATGACCAGTAATATGCTGGTCATTTTTAAATAAAATAGTATTATTTTTATTAGTATAAATATAGAATAATATAAAAATAAATTTCCACAAAAAACTACTTAGATTTTTAAAAATAAGATTTCATAAAGTCGAATTTTAGTATATAATAATATTATAGAAAAATAAAAAATATATTTTAAAATAAAGTTTTAAATATATAATGTAAAAATGTTTTATCGACACATATTTATGGATATAAATATAATAAATAAGCAATACTTAAATAAAATATAATATTTAATTTTAAGTTCAATTCAATATACAACTAGACAAGAAGAGAGGTAATATAATGGCTAAAGATTATAGTGTATTTGATGTAGTAGGTCCTAATATGATAGGTCCATCAAGTTCTCATACTGCAGGAGCTGCAAGACTTGGAAAGAGTGCTTCTAAAATAGCAGGAAAACCAGTAAAGGAAGTAAAGTTTTTACTTCATGGATCATTTGCAGAAACTTATAAAGGTCACGGTACAGACAAAGCATTAGTTGGTGGTATATTAGGATTTGACCCAGACGATGCTAGAATAAAGCATTCTTTTGAATTAGCAAAAGAACAAGGAGTTAAGTTTGAATTCATAAAAACTGATTTAGGAGAAAACGTTCATCCTAATACAGTAAAAATGGAAATGATACTAGAAGATGGTTCTAAATCAAGTGTAATGGGTGCTTCTATAGGTGGAGGTAACATAAAACTTACTGAAATGGATGGATTAGCGCTAGACTTTAATGGTGCAAGAAGTGCTGTAGTATTAGAAATAAAAGATATACCTGGTGCAATAGCATTTATAACAGGATTACTTGGACATAATAATAAGAATATAGCAACTATATCTACTAATAAACCAGCTAAGTCAGAATATACATTCTTAACAATAGAAACAGATGATGAATTAGAATCAAGCTTAATAGAACAATTAAGAAAATTTGAAGTAGTAGCTAAAGTAGTAGTTTTAGAGAAATTCTAATAAGTAAGGAGAGACAAAAATGAAATATAATTTCACAAGTGGAGCAGAGTTATTAGAAAAATGTAAAGAATTAAACATGACTATACATGAGTTATGTATAGAAAGAGAAGCAGAACTTACTGGAATATCAAAAGAAGAAGTAAGAGAGAAAATGAGAGTAAGTTTAAATATAATGAAAGAAGCTGTTGAAAAAGCAGTTAAAGAAGATATAAAATCTATGGGTGGTCTTATAGGTGGAGAAGCTAAAAAGTTAACTAACTTTAGAAATTCATCTGCTAAGACTGTTTGTGGAGGATTAATGAATAAGGCTATGGCTGCTGCAATGGGAACTATGGAAGTAAATGCTTCTATGGGACTTATAGTTGCTGCACCAACAGCTGGCTCTTGTGGTATACTTCCAGGAGCAATAGTTACAATAGGTAAAGAATATGATATAGATGATGAAACTATGATAGATGCATTATTTACAGCATCAGCTATAGGAGCTATAATAACTAGAAATGCAACTGTTTCAGGTGCTGAAGGTGGATGTCAAGCTGAAACTGGAGCTGCAGCTGCAATGGCATCAGCTGGTGTAGTTGAAATGATGGGTGGAAGCCCAGAACAAGCAGTACATGCTGCATCTCATTGTTTACAAAATGTTATGGGATTAGTATGCGATCCAATAGCAGGACTTGTTGAAGTACCTTGTCAAGGAAGAAATGCTATAGGTGTTGCAAATGCTTTAATATCAGCAGAGTTATGTTTAGCTGGTATATTAAATATAATACCATTTGATGAAACTGTAGCTGCTATGTATAAAGTAGGTAAAACTTTACCAATGGAATTAAGAGAAACTGCATTAGGTGGAGTTGCTGCAACTTGTACAGGATGTTCTTTAACTAATAAAATATTATGTAAACATTATCAGCTTTTTAATTAATCTATAAAATAATTATATAAAAAATACTAAAAGCTATTGATTAATCAATAGCTTTTAGTATTTTTTACGTCTTCTCTTTTTAGAATATATATTTTTTTTTCTTTTCTTTCTTATATTTCTACGTATAATAAATAACATAATTATAAATGCGGAAATTATTAACATAGATCCGATTAAAAGTATTTTTAATATATTATATAAAAAAGTACTTTTGGTAGTGAATGTAAATATGCTAGTTGCATCATTTTTAGCAACTAAGTTAATACTCTTTTCAAGTTCGTTATTTTTATAAACTTCTAAAATACCTACTTTATCACCTTTTTTTATAGGTAACTTGATATCATCTAATTTAGTTTTAATTGAATAGTTGCTACTATTATTACTATTGTTAGGTAATACAATACTATAATTCTCTTCTGGTTGATAAGTTAATTTTTTTTCTTTACTTAAAAAAACTTTTTTATTTTTTATAAATTCATCTTTATTGACTATCGTATCAATATGGAAATTATCAAAACCGTAATCTAGTAAAGTTCTAGAGTCAAGATATAAATCATTAACAGTAGACTTAAAAACAGCAGAAATAACTCTTATA
>CAJFPU010000020.1 GCA_904418825.1 uncultured Romboutsia sp.
TAAATAATAGACCCCGCAAGTGTCTCGGATATAAAACACCTGCAGAGGTCTTTAATGCAACATAAATATAAAGTGTTGCACTTGTATTGACAATCTATCTTATAATAAAAAATTTAATTAAGTATCTTATTAATTATAATTTATAGTAATCGAACTTATAAAAGTTTGTACGTTTCAGTTACAGTTACAATATTTAAATACTTTTAATTAAAATCTATCAATTTATTAATGCATTCATTATTAAGTTTGATTACTATAATTTGAAAGATTTTTGGATTAATTTTAATGTATTTAATAACTTATCATTATATTAGGTTAATTTCAAAATAGTTAGTTAAATTTACAAAGAATATATAGGAGTGTTATACTATATTAGTAAATATAAATAATCAATTAGCTTGGAGGTTGGACATGAATATAGGTGTTATAGGAATAAATCACAATTTAGCTCCAATCAATATAAGAGAAAATGTTTCTTTTACAGATGTACAAAAAATAGAAGCAATAAATTATTTTTTAGATAGAGATATAGATGAAGTAGTAATACTTTCTACTTGTAATAGAAGTGAAATTTATATACAAGCAAAGAATATAGATGAAAAAATTAAATTTCTAGAAGATTTTTATGAGAGATTTTTTAATGTAGCAGATATAAAAGAATATTTATTTTCTAAAAAAAATACTTCAGCAGTAGAACATCTATTTAAAGTAGCATCAGGTTTAGATTCAATAGTTTTAGGAGAAGATCAGATACTTGGTCAAGTTAAAGATGCACATGATTTCTCTATGCAACTTGGTTCTAGTAAAAAGATATTCAATAAATTATTTAGAGAAGCAATAAACGTAGCTAAAGACATAAAAAATACAACTAAAATATCACATCAACCCTTATCAATAAGTTATATAGGTGTAAAATTTATACAAAGTAAAATTGGAAAATTAGAAGGTAAAAAAGCTTTACTTATAGGAATGGGGAAGATGAATAAGCTAACAATTAAGTATTTAAAGGAAGAAAAATTAGATACAATATATGTATCAAATAGAAATCATGGTAAAATTATGGAGTTGGAAAGTAAATTTAAAAATATAATTCCTATAAGATATGAAGATAGATATAAAGTAATGAATGATATTGATATTGTAATTAGTGCCACTTCATCTCCACATATGGTCATAAGATATGATGAAATGCCAAAGATTCAAAAGAAAATACTTATGATGGATATTGCACTCCCTAGAGATATAGACCCTAAAATAAATAAATTAGAGAACATAGAAATATATGATATAGATAATTTAAAAGATATTCAAGATAAGAATGATAATAAAAGAAAAGAATTGGCAAAAATAGGAAGCCAAATGATATCTGAAAAAATCATAGAGTTTATAGAGTGGATAGATTCAATTAAAATTGACCCTACAATTGAATCATTAAATGATAAATGTTTAGAGATAAGAGAAGATACATTAGATTATATATATAGAAAAACTAACCTTGATAATAGAGATAAAAAAATAATAGATAAAATGTTAACATCTGCATTAAAAAGATTAATAAGAGAACCGATAATAAATTTAAAGCAGATTAAAGATAAAGGTAAGAGAGAAGAATATATAAAATTAATTGAAGAGTTGTTTGAACTTTAGAAATTTGGAGGATATATAAATGAAGAATGAAAAATCACTAAACATATATAAAGAAGCTACTAAATATATACCAGGAGGAGTAAATAGTCCAGTAAGAGCATTTAAATCAGTTGGATTAGACCCTATATTTATAGAAAGAGCTCATGGAAGTAGAATATATGATGTAGATGGGAATGAGTACATAGATTATATTTGCTCTTGGGGACCGCTTATGTTAGGTCATAGCCCAAAGGAAATAGTAGAAGGAATAGAAGAAGTTGTATATAGAGGAACGAGTTATGGTGTTCCAACTGCAATAGAAGTTGAAATGGCAAAATTAATAGTAGAAGCTTATCCTGCAATTGATCAAGTTCGTATGGTAAACTCAGGAACAGAAGCTACTATGAGTGCATTAAGAGTAGCTAGAGCATATACAAATAGAAATAAAATATTAAAATTTGAAGGATGCTATCATGGACACTCAGATGCACTATTAGTTAAATCTGGTTCAGGGACTATAACATATGGAGTTCCAACAAGCCCTGGAGTACCATCAGATGTTGTAAAAGATACATTAGTATGTAGATATAATGACTTAGATGAAGTAAAAAATATATTCAAAGAGCAAGGTCATGAGATTGCAGCTGTAATAGTAGAAACAGTAGCAGGAAATATGGGGGTTGTTCCAGGAACAAAAGAATTCTTACAACTATTAAGGGATATAACTAATGAATATGGAACGGTTTTAATATTTGATGAAGTAATAACTGGATTTAGATTAAATTATAATAGTTCAGTAGGATATTTTGGAATAAAACCAGATATGGCTTGTTTTGGGAAAATAATAGGAGCAGGTCTTCCAGTTGGAGCTTACGGAGGAAAGAAAGAAATAATGAGTATGGTATCTCCAGTAGGACCAGTTTATCAAGCAGGCACATTATCAGGAAATCCTCTAGCAATGTATATGGGTAAAAAGAATTTAGAAATATTAAGAGATAATCCAAATATATATAAAGAGTTAGAAAGAAAAGCTATAAAATTGGAAGAAGGATTAAAAGCTAATATAGAAAAATTAGGATTGGATTATACAGTGAATAGAGCAGGTTCACTAGTTTGCTTATTCTTCGCAAAAGGTCCTATAAACAATTATGATGATGTTAAAAATTGTGATGTTCCTAAATTTAATAGATACTTTGAAGAATTAATAAAAAGAGGAGTATTATTAGCTCCAACTCAATTTGAGGCTATGTTCTTATCAAATGCACATACAGATGAAGATATAGAATATACAATAAATGCAAGTTATGAAGCTTTAAAAGCTGCCCATAATATATAATCAAAATTTAAGTTATATATAAATAGAGTTATAGCTATATTTTAGTAAAAACTATATCAAGAAATTTGCTTTAAGATACTAAGGAGAGGTTAATATGAGTATATTAGAAAATATAGTAAATAGTATAGATTCTTTAGATGAAACTTCTATTGAACAAGCTAAAAAAAGATTAGATAGATTAATAAAACCTAAGGGAAGCCTTGGTAAAATGGAGGATATTTGTATTCAATTAGCTGGAATACATAAAAGCAAATATTTTGATACTTCTAAAAAGATAGTTATAGCTTTTGGTGCGGATCATGGAGTTTATGAAGAAGGCGTATCACCAGATCATCAAAGTATAACATATATGCAATTTCCAAATTTTACAAAAGGAATTTGTGGAGTTGGAGCAATAAGTAAGTTTGTAGGAGCGGATGTAGTAGCTATAGATATTGGTATAAACTATGATTATGAATTAGAAGGTGTACTTAATTATAAAATAAGAAAAGGTACGTCAAATATGGCAAAGGGTCCTGCTATGACAAGACAAGAAGCTATTAGATGTTTAGAAATAGGTATTGAAATGGCTGAAAATGCTATAAAAAAAGGATATAACTTAATAGGTATTGGAGAAATGGGTATATGCAATACTACACCAAGTAGTGCAATAATATCTGTAATAGATAAATGTGACCCAGAGATTGTAACAGGTATTGGTGCAGGATTAAAAAAAGAAAGAGTTAAATTTAAAGCAAATATAATAAGAAAATCTATAGAATTAAATAAACCAAATCCAGAAGATGCTATAGACATCTTATCTAAAGTAGGTGGATTTGAAATAGGTGGTATGGCAGGAGTTATATTAGGATGTAGTGCTAATAGAATACCTGTGGTTTTAGATGGATTTATATCTTATGCAGCAGCATTACTTGCATATAAAATCAATCCAAAAACTAGAGAATATATGATAGCATCACATTCATCAGCAGAGCCAGGAACACAGAAAGCTTTAGAAATACTAAACTTAGATCCGATTTTAAATATGGGAATGAGGTTAGGAGAAGGTAGTGGGGCAGCTCTTGCATTTAATATAATAGAAGCATCAAATTACACATATGAAAATATGGCTACATTTGATGAAGTAGATATGGGTAGATAGTACTTCAGTTAGGAGAATGAAATGAGCAAAGTCATATTAGTAACCGGTGGAGCAAGATCTGGAAAAAGTAATTTTGCAGAGAAGCTATGTAAAGAACGAAATAATAATACTGCTTATATAGCAACATCAATTCCATTTGATGATGAAATGAAAGATAGAGTTAGAAAGCATAAAGAGAGTAGGCCTCAAAATTGGAAAACCTATGAAATATATAAAGATATATATACGATAATAGATGATATTTCTAAAGAACATAAAACTGTAATACTTGATTGTGTTACTTTACTAGTTAATAATTTAATATTTATGCACGAAATAGATATAGATAATTCAACACAGTATGAAATAGATGAATTAGAAAAATATATAAAAGAACAAGTTGAAAAATTGCTTATAGAAATAAAAAAAACTAACTTATACTTTGTAATAGTTACAAGTGAATTAGGATTAGGCGGAGTTTCTATAAATAAATTAACAAGAGTATATACTGATATTGTAGGAAGAATAAATCAACAAATAGCAGCTCAAAGTGATGAGGTATATTTTGTGATAAGTGGAATTCCTATGAAGATAAAGGAGTAGGTTATGAAAAGATTTATTTCTATACTTCAATTTCTGACTAGAATTCCAATAAATATAGATACTGGTTTTGATGAAGAATTTCACAAAACAATAACCTATTTTCCGTTAGTAGGATTAGTATTAGGAATATTGATATATATTATAGGATTAATATCAGGTATATTTTTTGATTCATTTATAACTTCAATAATAGTAACACTAGCACTAGTTATACTAACTGGTGGATTACATATAGATGGCCTAGGAGATACATTTGATGCTATATATAGTTATAGAGATAAAGAAAGAATGCTAGAAATTATGAAAGATTCTAGATTAGGTACAAATTCTCTTTTAGCTGTTATGTTTTTAATTTTATTAAAAATAGGGTTAATATATAGCATAATAAATAATAATTTATTTTGGACTATCATATTTATGCCTATGTTAGCGAGACTTGGAGTAATTGTTATGATGTACAAAACAGCAACTCCTAGAAAAAATGGAATGGGAAATTTATTTATAGGAAAAGCTAGTAAGTCAATGTTTGCTATTGCAATACTATATACAATAATATCGATATTGGTAATATCAAAATTAGTATTTTTATCTTCTAATTTTAAAATATTAATGATAATAGGTACTATTATTATATTATTTATATTTAATGATTTATTCAAAAGACATGTATACAAAAAAATTGATGGAGTAACAGGTGATATATTAGGTTGTACTATAGAACTTGGAGAACTTATATATTTATTTTGTATATATTTATTGTTAATATAGCCCTCAACGAGGTGGAATATGATAAAATTAATATTAGTAAGACATGCTTTAACAGTAGATAATCAAAATAGTAGATTATCTGGACATATAGATAGTGTTATAAGTGAAGAAGGAAAAAAACAAATACATAAGATTACAAAATACTTAAAAAATTTTAATATAGATAAAATTTATACTACAACATCTTCTAGAACTAAGGATACTATAAAAAAATTATCTGAATTAAAATCTATAGATATCATAGAAAAAGAAAGCTTAAAAGAAATAAGTTTTGGAGATTTTGAAGGATTAACTTTTAAAGAAATAGAAGATAAATATCCTGAAGAATTTCAAGATATGATAACAAAAGGATATGAATATAAATATCCTAATGGAGAGAGTTTAATAGATTCATATAATAGAGTTTGTACTGAATTAGATAATATTATCTCGAATAATGACGGTCAAACAATTCTTATTTGTTCTCATGGAGGAACAATAAGAAATATAATAACTTATTTAATATCAAATAGTTATAAGTATCATTGGAATTTTAAGATTGATAATGGATCAGTTACAATTTTAGAAATACAAGATGGATTTGCAGTTATAACTACTATGAATAATACTAGTTTTATATAGTTACTAAAATAGAATATTAGATTGAATTAGGTTCTTTATAAGATTAATAGGGAAAAAGGTGAAAATCCTTTGCAGCCCCCGCTACTGTAAGATGGACGAAACTAAAGTTACCACTGTCGATATGATGGGAAGGTATAGGAGTAGGATGAAGTTGAGCCAGGATACCTGCCTAATTTAATTTTACTAAATAAATCTCGGGGTGAAGATTTTTATAATATATAACATACAAAATAAAAGTCCTAACTTATAAAAATTAGGACTTTTTCTAATATTCTGAATTTTTCAGAAAGGATAAACTGAACAATGGGCAAAAAGATTATGCTACAAGGAACTGCATCAAATGTTGGTAAAAGTATATTGACAGCTGGATTATGTAGAATATTTAAACAAGATGGATACAGTGTTGCTCCATTTAAATCTCAAAATATGGCATTAAATTCTTTTATAACTAAGGAAGGCCTTGAAATGGGAAGAGCCCAAGTATTCCAAGCCGAAGCTTGTGGCATAGATCCAGTTGTAGATATGAATCCTATACTTTTAAAACCATCTGGGAATCATAGGTGCCAAGTTATAGTTAGAGGTAAAGTAAGAGGAGATATGCCATCTTCGAAGTATCATACATATAAACCTCAGCTGGCTAAAGAATTAAAAACTATATTTAGTGAATTTAGTAATAAATATGACATTATTGTAATGGAAGGTGCTGGAAGTGCGGCTGAGATAAATTTAAAAGAACATGATATAGCTAATATGGGTATGGCAGAGATTGCAGATGCACCAGTAATAATAGTAGGAGATATAGATAGAGGTGGTGTATTTGCATCACTTGCAGGAACTATGATGCTATTAAATGATGAAGAAAGAAAAAGAGTAAAAGGTGTAATAATAAATAAATTTAGAGGTAGAAAGGAACTTTTAGAAGAAGGCATAAAAATGCTAGAAGAGATAATAAAGGTTCCTGTTCTTGGAGTTGTACCTTATAGTGATATAAAAATAGAAGATGAAGATAGTGTTACAACCAGATTTAAAGCTGTACAAGAAAGAAGAGATATACATATAGAAATAATAAGAACTCCTCATATGTCAAACTTTACAGATTTTAATATATTTGAAACACAAAAAGATGTAAGTGTCAGATATGTAGGATATGGAGAAGTTTTAGGTAATCCAGACATAGTTATTATTCCTGGAAGTAAGAATACAATAGAGGATTTAAAATATATAAGAAAAAACGGATTAGATGAACAAATAAAGGAATTACAAAAAAGAGGAAAATTAATATTTGGTATTTGTGGTGGATATCAGATGCTAGGAAAGAAAATAAAAGATCCTTATCATGTAGAAGGTGATGTTGAAGAGATAGATGGTATAGATCTTTTAGATATAGAAACTACATTTGAAAAAGAAAAAACAACTACTCAAGTAGAAGCAGTAATACAAGAAAATCTTCCAGGATATATGAGAAATTTATCTGGAAAAAGAGTAAAGGGCTATGAAATTCATATGGGAATTAGTAAGGTTGGAAATGAAATCTCTTATTTAAATTTAATTGATAAAAAGTTAGGAGAAGAAGTTAATTATTTAGAAGGTAGCGTAAACAATGTCGGAAATGTAGTAGGTACATATCTTCATGGAATATTTGATGAAATAGATTTTACTAGGGAACTTTTAAATATTATAAGAGAAAAAAAAGGACTGGAAAAATTAAAAAGTAGTGTAACTTCTTTTGATGAATTTAAGCAAAATGAATATGATAAATTAGCAGATTTACTAAGAGAACACTTAGATATACAAAAGATTTATGAAATAATGACAGAACATGAAAATAAAATTTTATAGTTAGGTGAAGCTTATGAAAAAGATTTTAATAGCAGGTACGAATAGTGGTGTAGGAAAAACCACTATATCATTAGGAATAATGCAAGCTCTTACTAAAAGAAATATGAAGGTTCAGCCATATAAAGTTGGTCCAGACTATATAGACCCTTCATACCATACTTTTATAACAGGGAGACATTCTAGAAACTTAGATTCATATATGTTAGATGATGAAAAAATAAAGTATGTATTTAATAAAGCATCTAAAGATGCAGATATATCAGTAGTTGAAGGTGTTATGGGACTTTTTGATGGTATTGGAATTGATTTAGATAATTGTACAAGTTCTTATACATCAAAACTTTTAAAAACTCCAGTTATACTTGTTATAAATGGGAAAGCTATGGCAGCATCTAGTGCAGCTATGGTACTTGGATATAAAGAACTTGATAAGAATGTAAATATAAAAGGTGTAATAGTTAATAATGTTAAAACTAAATCACATTATGAAATAATAAAAAATGCTATAGAAACATATTGTAATATAGAAGTTTTAGGATACTTTCCACCAAATGATGAATTTAAATTAGAATCAAGGCATTTAGGTTTAATCCCAAGTGTAGAGATAGAATCTTTAAAAATTAAATTTAGTAATTTAGCAGATGAAATAGAAAAATACATAGATATAGATAGAATATTAGAAATTTCAGAAACTGAAGAAATTGAAAGTAATTTTGACTTAGAAGATTTTATTGAAAATCACAAACTAAAAAATAAAACTATAGCTATAGCTTATGATAAAGGATTTAATTTTTACTATAGAGAAAATATAGAGCTACTTGAAGATTTAGGATTAAATATAAAATACTTTAGCCCATTAAATGGCAATGAAGTACCAAAATCTGACTATATATACATTGGTGGAGGATTCCCTGAAATATTTGCTAAAGAGATCGAGTTAAATAAGTCTATGAGAGAATCTATAAAAAAGGCTCATGAGAATAATATACCAATATATGCTGAATGTGGTGGGTTAATGTATCTCGGTGAAAAACTTATAGACCAAAATGAGAATGAATATGATATGGTTGGAATTTTAAAAGGAAATAGTAAAATGACAAAATCTTTAAGACGATTTGGATATTGTTACGGAATTGCTAAAGAAGATACAATATTATCTAAAACTGGAGATATTATAAAAGGGCATGAATTCCATCATTCTATATTTGAGAGTGAAGAAGAATGTGCTTATATAATGAAAAAAGAAAGAGATAAAAAAATAGTTGATGAATGGGACGGTGGATATAGCAAAGGAAACACTTTAGCTACATATTTACATACTCATTTTTATAATAATTTAAATTGTATAGAAAAATTTTTAAATAACAAAGACTTAAATTATAATACAGAGCATTTATTAGAAAAGGAACACAATTAAAATGAATATATTATCTATTTATATAGGATATATAGTGGATTTAATTATAGGAGATCCATATTCTTTTCCTCATCCGGTTAGATTTATTGGAAAACTAATAAAAATAACTGAAAATAAAATAAGAAAAGTAGCAAAAACTGATAGATTGTTAAAGATAGGTGGATTTTTCTTATGGTTTATCACAGTTGGAGTAACTTATTTTATTACATATATAATAGTTAAATTAAGTAGCTTAATTCCAGGAGGATTTTTAATATCAAATTCATTTTTAATTTATACGACATTAGCTACTAAATGTTTAAAGGATGAAGCAGTAAAAATATATGATGTATTAAAAACTAAAGATATAAAAAAAGCGAGATTACAAGTATCTTATATAGTTGGAAGAGATACAGCACATTTAAATGAAAGTGAGATAATAAGAGCAACTGTAGAAACAGTAGCAGAAAATACTGTAGATGGAATTATAGCTCCTATGTTTTATGCTTTCATAGGTGGTGCACCATTAGCAATGGCATATAAAGCAATAAATACTTTAGATTCTACAGTAGGATATAAAAATGATAAATATAAAGATTTAGGATTTGCATCAGCTAAAATTGATGATATAGCAAATTTCATACCAGCTAGAATATCATCTATATTAATGGCTACAGCAAGCTTAATATTAAAATACAACTATAAGAATGCACTGAAAATATCAATAAGAGATAGAAAAAATCATAAGAGTCCAAATTGTGCTTATCCAGAAGGCGCAGTTGCAGGAGCATTAGGTATTCAACTAGGTGGAACTAATATATACTTTGGAAAAGAAGTATATAAACCAACTATAGGAGATAAGTATAGAGATATAGAAGTTAATGATATAGTAAAAACAAATAAAATCATGTATATAACATCAATAATATCAATAATTGCATTTACTATAATTTTTAAAAATTTATACTAAGGGGGAATATATGAAAGATTTAGGACATGGTGCTAATGTAGAACAGATAGCGAATATATATAATAAAAACCCTAAAGATATAATTGATTTTAGTTCTAATATAAATCCTAAAATAATAAAAGGATTAGAAACATATATATTAGAAGGTTTACAAGAAAGTAGAAGTTATCCAGATATCAATTATACAAACTTAAGAAATAATATATCTAAATATATAGATATAAAGCCCGAGTTTATAATACCTGGAAATGGAGCTACTGAAATAATTTATTTACTTATGAAAAGTATAGATAAAAGAATTGCTATAATGAATCCTACATTTTCAGAATATGAGAGAGGAGCAAGGCTTAATAATCTAGAGGTAATAAATTTTAGTTTAGATGAGAGTAATGAATTTGAAATAAATTTAAATAAGATAAAAGAAAATATAGATAAGTTTGATAGTTTATTTGTATGTAATCCTAATAATCCAAATGGTAAGGTTAAAAACTTAGAGAAACTTTTAGAAATTATAGTAGATAATAATAAGTTATTAATAGTAGATGAAACTTTTATGGAATTTGTTGAACAAGAAGAAAAATATAGTTTAGTTAAATATATAGAAAGTTATCCAAATTTATTTATACTTAAAGCTGTTACAAAATTCTTTGGACTTCCGGGTTTAAGACTTGGATATGGATTAACAAGTAATAAGGAAATAATAAAAAAAATATATAACTATAAAGAACCTTGGACAATAAATTCTTTTGCAGATACGTTATCTAACTATATATTTAAAGATAAAAAATATATAAAAGATAGTAAGAAGTATTATATAGATGAACGTAAATTTATGATTTCAGAGTTAAGATCTATAAATAGCATACAAGTACATGATACAGATACAAATTTTATACTAATTAGACTTAATAATAAAAGTGCAAAAGAAATAAAAGTTGAACTATTAAGAAGATACAATATTCTTATAAGGGACGCTTCGAATTTTATAGGTTTAGATGATAGATATATAAGAATAGCAATAAAATCTAGAAAGGAAAATGAAATTCTTATAAGCGGTATGAAAAAAATATTAGGTGATTAATATGAAATATTATGGAATTTGTCCAGCATCTTGCGGTGAGTTTGTTCAAGGTATAGTAGATAGAGATGAATATCTTTGTTCATATGCAATAGATTTATACTCTACTGCTGAAGTTGAAGAAAAGTTAAATAATATAAATATTGGACCATCAAAGTCAAGAAAAGCCATAGAAGCAGTATTTAAAAAATTTAATATACCTATTGAAGAGAGTAAGAATATATCTTTAAAAATAAAAAGTAAAATACCTGTTGGTAAGGGAATGGCAAGTTCTACTGCTGACATAGGAGCCACAATAGGAGCTACATTAGGATTAATAAAAAAAGAATTAAGTAATGAAGAAATAGCAAATTTAGCATCTACGATAGAACCAACAGATTCTATATATATAGAAAAAAACAATATTTTTAATCCTTTAAATGGTGAAGTTATAAAGTATTTAGGAAATATTCAAGATTCAAGAGTAGTTATATTAGAGCCAAATAGAACTTTAAATACTATGAGAATAAGAAAAACTCCAAACTACAAAAAGATAAAAATAAAAAATAAAGATATTACAAAAATATCTTTTAATCTTCTAGAAGAGGGTATAAAAAATAATGATTTATATAGTATTGGAAAAGCGAGTACTTTCAGTAGTTTAGCTAATGAAAATATACACCAAAAAGAAGGCTTAGAAAAAATAATAGAAATATCTAAGAATTATGGAGCCTATGGGGTTAATGTCGCTCATAGTGGAACAGTTATAGGTATATTAATCGATAAATATATGAATGATACTAGGCTAATAGAGTTATTAAGAAATGCAGGACTTGATTCAGTTTATAAAAAAATTTACACATCAAATATAATAGATGGTGGAATTAGGAGGTCACAAACATGGAATACATCAAAAATCCTATGATGATAGAAGAAAAGAGTTTCATAATGATACAAGAAATAATAGATGAAATAAGACCTGGTTATGAGTTTAAAAATGAAATAGAAGAAAAAATAATAAAGCGTTCAATACATACAACAGCAGACTTTGAGTATTTAGATATATTAAAAATATCTGATACTGCAGTTGAAAATATAATAGATGCATTAAAAAATAATGCGACAATATATACAGATACAAATATGGCCTTAAGTGGAATAAATAAAAGAAAATTAGATACTTTAGGATGTAAATATAAATGTTTGGTAGCAGAAGAAGAAACTGCAAAATTGGCTAAAGAAAAAGGAATAACTCGTTCTATGGCAGCAGTTGAATTAGCAGCTAAGGATAAAGGTAGAAAATTATTTGTATTTGGAAATGCTCCAACTGCTTTATATAAAGCAATGGAAATGAAAAGTGAAAAAGAATTAAATTTAGATGCTATTGTAGGTGTTCCAGTTGGATTTGTAGGTGCAGCAGAATCTAAGGATGAATTAGAAAAAACTGATATACCTTATATAATATCAAAAGGCAGAAAAGGTGGAAGTAACTTAGCAGCTGCTATAATAAATGCAATATTATATGCTATGTAGGTAAATTTATGGAAGAGTATGTATACATAGACGGAAAAAAGTATAAGAGAGGATATACTACTGGTTCTTGTGCTGCAGGTGCAGCAAAAGCTGCAACTTATATGCTATTAACTAAACAAAAGATAGAAAAGATAAATATAGATACTCCAAAAGGAATTCCATTAACTCTAAATATCCATAATATAAAATTTAATAATGATTATGTAGAATGTTCTGTAGAAAAAGACGGTGGAGATGATATTGATGCTACTCATACTATGCATATTCATGCTAGAGTGGAATTTATAGAAAAACAAGATAAACAAAAAATTTTAATATGTGGTGGAACAGGTATAGGAGTAGTAACAAGGAGAGGCTTAAGTGTAGAAGTTGGAAAACATGCAATTAATCCAGTTCCTATGAAGATGATAAATAATGAAGTAAATAAAGTATTAAATAATGAAATAAATAGTACTTTAGAACTAGATAAAACATTAAAAATAACTATATTTGCTCCTGAAGGTGAAAAGATAGCCCAAAAAACTTTTAATCCAAGACTAGGTATAGTAGGTGGGATATCTATTTTAGGTACTACAGGAATAGTTGAGCCTATGAGTGATGAAGGTTGGAAAAAATCACTATCTATAGAATTACAAATGAAAAAAACACAAGGTTTAGATAAAATAATTTTAGTTCCAGGAAATCATGGAGAACAGTTTATAAAAGAAAATTTAGGTCTAGATATGAAATATGTAATAAGGACTAGTAATTTTATAGGATATATGCTAAAAGAAGCCCAAAGAATGGGATATAAAAAGATACTTATGGCAGGTCATATAGGAAAATTTATAAAATTATCAGCAGGTATATTTAATACTCACAGTAAAATAGCTGATGCAAGGAGTGAGATATTAGTATCAAACTTAGCTTTAATGAAAGCACCATATGAGCTATTAGAAAAAATAAGTGAATGTTTAACAGCTGAAGAAGCAGTTAAAATAATAAATGAAAATAACTATACTGAATTTTATGATAATGTAAGTAACAAGTGTAAATATAAAGTAAAACAATACTTATGCGATGATGATATAGAAGTGGAGATAATGATGTTTTCTATGGATAAGACATTACTTGGAAAATCAAATAATACAGATAGTTTAGTGGAGGTATTTAGATGATAAATGTCATTGGATTAGGTCCAGGAAACATCGACTACATAACTAAATTAGGTGAAAAAATGATTCAAAATTCAGATGTAGTAATAGGTGGAAAAAGAAACTTAGAGTCTATAAAGAACTTTGATGGAGAAAAAATAGAACTATCATCTAATTTAAAAGAAATATTACAGTACATAAATAATAATAAACATAAGCAAATATCTATATTAGCATCAGGTGATCCTCTTATGTATGGAATAGGAAGATATCTTACTAAAAATATTGATAAAGACAATTTAAATATAGTTTCTGGTATCAGTTCTCTTCAGTATATATTTTCAAAAGTGCATATAGATATGAATGATTTATATATAACAAGTAGTCATGGAAAAACACCTGACTTTGATTATGTACTTTCACATAAGAAAGTATGTATGGTTACAGATAAGATAATAGGACCAAAGGAGATTTCTAAGCAAATACTAGATAGAAACCTAGAAAAGACAGTTATAGTCGGAGAAAATTTATCTTATGACAATGAAAGAATAACTATAGGTAACCCAGAAGATATATTAAATTGTGATGATTTTGATATGTGTGTAGTGGTTATATTAGACAAAAATTAAAATACAGTTATTATGCGGAGATTATATATGAGAAATAGTGATTTTATAGTAGGTAAAGTACCCATAACAAAAGAAGAAGTTAGGGCAGTATCTATAATGAAATTAGACCTAGTAAATGCTAAGAGATTTATAGATGTTGGAGCAGGTACAGGTAGTGTAACTGTAGAGGCTGCATACAATTATCCTAACTTAGAAGTAATATCTATAGAAAGAAATGATGATGCATTAGATTTAATAAACAAAAATGTTGAGAAGTTTAAATTAAAAAATGTTGAAGTTATAAAAGCTTATGCACCGATAGATATAGAAGAACAAGTTGATGCTATTTTTCTTGGTGGAACAGGTAATAGACTAGATGAAATATTGCTTTGGTCTAAAGAAAAATTAGTTCCTGGAGGAAGATTGGTGGCAAACTTTATTATAGTAGAAACTTTCAATGAAACTTTAAGATTGCTAAGAAAATATGGATTTAAAAATATAGATGTTTCAGTAATGAACATATCTAAGTTAGAAAAATTAGGAACAGGAGAATACTTCAAACCTCTGAATCCTATCTATATAATATCTTGTGAGAAAGGGAGAGAGTAATATGACAAATAAAATACATTTCGTTGGAGCAGGCCCTGGAGACAAAGAGTTAATAACATTAAAAGGATACAAGCTTTTAAGTAATGCAGATATAGTAATATATGCGGGGTCTTTAGTTAATCCAGAGCTTCTAGAGTATTGTAAAGAAGGCTGTGAAATACACAATAGTGCACATATGGATTTACAACAAATAATAGATGTAATGGCAAGAGGTATAAGAGAAGATAAATCAGTTGTTAGATTACAAACAGGAGATTTTTCTATATACGGATCAATAAGAGAGCAAGTTGAAGAACTATTTAAGTTAGATATTGATTATGATTGTACACCAGGAGTAAGTTCATTCTTAGGAGCTGCGTCATCATTAGGTGTAGAATATACAGTACCAGAGATATCTCAAAGTGTAATAATAACAAGAATGGAAGGAAGAACTCCAGTACCACCTAAAGAATCTATAGAGTCTTATGCAGCGCATCAAACTTCTATGGCTATATTTTTGTCAGTTCAAGATATAGAAAAAGTTGTAGAAAGATTACATTCAGGTGGATATCCAATGGATACTCCAATAGCTGTTGTTTATAAAGCTACTTGGTCAGATGAAAAAATAGTAAAAGGTACATTACAAGATATAGCTAAGAAAGTTAGAGAAAACAATATAAGAAAAACAGCTTTAATATTAGTTGGGAAATTCTTAGGAAAAGAATATAATAACTCTAAGTTATATGATAAGGATTTTAAACATGAATATAGAGGGTAATATTGCTATAGTTTGTATAACTGAAAATGGAAAAAAATTAGCATTAAATATTCAATCTCTAATATCAAATTCTCATGTTTATGTAGTTAGCAACAAACAAAATAAACTACAAATAGAGTGTGAAACAAAAAATATATTTTTGGTTAAAGAAAAATTAAGTGTATTAACAAAAAAGCTATTTAAAGAATATCAATATATATTATTTATAATGGCAACAGGAATAGTTGTAAGGGTTATAGCACCATATATAGTTAGTAAATTTAATGATCCTGCAATAATGGTTACCGATGAAAAAGGAAAAAATGTTATAAGTTTACTTAGTGGACATATGGGTGGTGCTAATGAAATGACTAATTTTATAAGTAATTTAATAAATGCTAATCCAGTAATAACAACAGCAACTGATGTAAATAAGAAGTCAGCATTAGATTTAATTGCTAAAGAATTAGATGCACATATAGATGATTTTAGAGATAATGTAAAAGATGTAAATTCTATGTTAGTTAATAACCAAGAAGTTGGTATTTATATAGATGGAAAATATGATGTTGATACTAGAGGATTTAAAATCTTAGAAAGTCTTGAAAATATAGAGAATATAGAAAAGATAGTAGTAATAACAAATAAGAAAGATTTTCTAAATAACTATATAAATGAGCACAAAAGATTAGATATAGATAAAAGACATTTAGAAGAAAAAATAATAAAAGTCATTCCGAAAGATTTAGTAATAGGAATTGGATGTAGAAGAAATACAGATAGTGAACTTTTAAAAGAATCTTTATATGATTTGTTAGAAAAATATAATATTGATATTAAATCAATTAAAGAAATAGGCAGTATAGATATAAAGCATGATGAAAAAGCCATTATAGATTTATCAAAAAGTTTATCTATACCATTTAAAACTATTTCTGCAAATGAAATATCAAAAGTTGATTATTTATTTGAAAAATCTGAATTTGTAAAGAAAAATGTTGGAGTATACTGTGTATCAGAACCAGTTGCGTACATATTGAGTAAAGGAAATTTGATAATTGAAAAACATAAATACAAAGGAATAACAATTTCTGTAGGGAGAGTGTCAAAATGATATATGTTATAGGTATAGGACCTGGAAGCAAAGAATTAATGACAATGCAATGTATAGATGCAATAAAGGATGCTGAAGTTATAGTAGGTTACAAAACATACATAAACTTAATAACAGATCTTATAGAAGGTAAAGATGTAGTACAAAATGGTATGAGACAAGAAATTGATAGATGTAAAGAAGCTGTTGAAATAGCTAAGACTGGTAAAAAAGTTGCAGTTATAAGTAGTGGAGATGCTGGAATCTATGGAATGGCAGGTCTTATATTAGAACTTACAACTAAAGAAGAACAAAACATAGAAGTTAAGATTGTACCAGGAGTTACTGCTAGTATAGGAGCGGCAGCAATACTTGGAGCACCAATAATGCATGATTTTTGTCATATAAGTTTAAGTGATTTATTAACTCCGTGGGATGTTATAGAAAAAAGATTAAGATTGGCTGCAGAAGCTGATTTCGTAGTTTGTCTGTATAATCCAAGAAGCAAAGGAAGAAGTGAACACTTATCTAGAGCTTTTGAAATAATGGGAGAGTTTAAAGATGGAAAAACTCCTGTTGGAATAGTTAAAGATGTAGGAAGAGCAAAAGAAGAAAAGTTTGTATGTACTTTTGATACTATGGACTTTGAAAGAGTAGATATGACTACTATGGTAATCGTAGGAAATAAGTCTACTTTCTTACATGATGATTTAATGATAACTCCAAGAGGTTATACAGTATGATTTTAGTTTTAGGTGGAACATCAGACAGCTTAGAGATATGTGACAGAATAAATAAATATAAAAACTTACCATATATACTTTCTGTGACAACAAGTTATGGAGAGGACCTTGCAAGAAAATATGCGAAAAATGTAATCACAGGAAAACTTGCAAAGGAAGATATGATAAATTTTATAGAACAAAATAATATAAATAAAATTATAGATGCTACTCATCCTTATGCAATTGAAGTATCTAAAAATGCTATACAATGCGCAACGGAATTAAATATAGATTATATAAGATATGAAAGAAAGTCTTTGATAGATAGTATAAACTATGAGAATAAATATATAGTAAATAGCATTGAAGATGCTTGTAAAATAGCTAGAGAAAAAGGACGTAACATATTTATAGGTACAGGAAGTAAAAACTTACCTCAAATAGTTGATTTTATACCAGATAGAAACTTAATAGTAAGAGTTTTACCAACTAGTGATGTTATATTAAGTTGTGAAAATTTAGGTCTAAATGCAGATAACATAATTGCTATGAAAGGACCTTTTAATCAAAGTATAAATGAGGAATTTTATAAGCACTATGATATAGATATAGTGATAACTAAAGAAAGTGGTACTGCTGGAGGATTCTTAGAAAAGGTTAATGCATGTGAAGCACTTAAAATACCTGTAGTAATTATAGCTAGAGAAAAAATAAATTATCCGATAGTAGTAAATGACATAGATGAATTAGAAAAATTAATATAAAATATAGGCAAGGTGGAGCGAGTATGAAAAAGGCTGTTTTAGTAGTAAGTTTCGGTACAAGCTATAAAGAAACTAGAGAAAAAACTATAGAAGCTTGTGAAAAGAAAATAAAAGAAGGATTAAAGGACTATGATTTTTTTAGAGCCTTTACTTCAAATATGATAATAAGAAAATTAAAAAATAGAGATGGTTTACACATAGAAAATCCAATAGAAGCATTAGATAGACTATATGAAGAAGGATATAAAGAGGTTATAGTTCAAACACTTCATATAATATGTGGAGAAGAATTTAATAAGTTAAAAGAACAAGTTGAAAGTTATAAAAATAAGTTTGAAAAAATAATACTAGGTAGACCATTATTAACATATATAGAAGATTATAAAGAAACGGTAGAAGCCATAGAAAATCAGATACCAAAAATGGAAAAACAAGAAGCTGTTGTATTTATGGGGCATGGAACATTTCATGAATCGCATTCAGCATATCCAGCTTTAGAATACATGTTAAGGGATGCAGGTATAAATGCATATGTTGGTACAGTTGAAGGATATCCAGAGATAGAACAAGTTATAAAAAGATTGGAGATTAATAATATAAAAACAGTAAATTTAATGCCATTTATGTTAGTAGCAGGAGACCATGCAATAAATGATATGGCAGGAGATGATGATGATTCTTGGAAGAGTATATTTGAAAGCCATGGATTTAAAGTAAAAATACATTTACAAGGATTAGGTGAAAATCCTTTTATTCAAGATAAATTTATGAAACATGCACATGACTGTATAGAAGAATTAGAACGACTAGAAGAGATATGTTAATTAATTAGGAGGAGATTTGAAATGGCAAAGTTTTATGGTATAGGAACAGGACCTGGCGATAGTTCATTATTAACAATAAAAGCAGTAGAGACTTTACAAAATTTAGATATACTATATACACCAGAAGCTAAAAAAGGTGGAGACAGTTTAGCTTTATCAATAGTAAGTAAATATTTACCAGATGGTTTAGATATAAAATCAAGACATTTCCCAATGAATTTTAATGATAGTGAAAAGATATTAGCTTGGAATCAAATAGCTGATGAAATAGTTGAAGATGTAAAATTAGGAAAGAATGTAGGTTTTGTAACTTTAGGAGATCCTATGATATACAGTACCTATGTATATATAATGGAAAGACTTATAGATTGTATAGATGTAGAGACAATACCTGGAATATCCTCATTCTCTAATATAGCATCTAATCAAAACTTCCCATTAGTTATGGATAGAGAACCATTAATAATAATACCATGCACAATAGAAGAAGAAAAAATAGATTATGCATTAAAAAACTATAGCTCAATAGTATTAATGAAAGTTTATAAGAACTTTAAAGAAATAATAGCTAAATTAGAAGAGAATGGTCTTATAGAGCACTCTATATTAGTAAGTAACTCATCTCAAGATAGAGAAGAAGTATATACTGACTTAAGAGAGATAAATCTAGAAGAAAAAATATCTTACTTCTCAACTATACTAGTAAATAAAGAGATTAGAAAAGAGGCTAAAGTAGGATAGTTAATAGTAACATCCAAAGGAGATGAAGTTATGAAAATAATAGTTGGAACTAGAGGTAGTAAGCTAGCAGTAACTCAAACTAATTGGGTTATAAATAAGCTTAAAGAAAAATATCCTGAAGTTATATTTGAAACTAAAATTATAAAAACTAAAGGTGACTTAATACAAAATGTTAGCTTAGATAAAATAGGAGATAAAGGGTTATTTGTAAAAGAGATAGAACAGCAATTAATTGATGGTCAAATAGATATGGCAGTTCACAGTATGAAGGATATGCCATCAACTTTACCAGAAGGTTTAAAATTTGCAAGTATTCCTAAAAGAGAGGATGCTAGAGATGTACTTGTATTAAAGGAAGGGTACTCTAGTATAGATGATTTACCTAATGGAGCAAAAATTGCAACAGGAAGTAAAAGAAGAAAATATCAACTATTAAAGCATAGACCAGATTTAAATATAATTCCTATAAGAGGTAATGTTGATACTAGAATTAGAAAAATAGTAGATGAGAATCTAGATGGAGTAGTTTTAGCTGCATCAGGTCTTTTAAGAGTAGGACTTAAAGACAAAATAAGTTATTATATACCTAAAGATATAATGATTCCTGCACCAGCACAGGGAGCATTAGCTATAGAAATTAGGGAAAATAGTAAAGATATAGAAGAAATAATAAACTCATTAAAAGACATAGAAACTGAAATCCAAGTTGCAGCTGAAAGAGGCTTTCTAGATGGAATAAATGGAAGTTGTCATATTCCTATAGGGGCTTACTGTGATGTTGACGGAGAAAATATAAGTCTAACTGGGTTATATGGCGATGAAGAAGGAAACAATTTAATCACAAAAACTATAAGTGGAAAAGCATCAGAAGCTCGTGAAATAGGATTACAATTAGCTAAACTAATTTCAAAGGAGTATGAATGTTATGAAGGGTAAAGTTTACTTAGTAGGGGCAGGACCAGGAGATTATAAATTATTAACTTTAAAAGGATTAGAGTGTATAAAAAAAGCAGATGTTATAGTTTATGATAGATTAGCAAATAAAAACTATCTAAAAGAAGCTAAAGAAAACTGTGAATTTATATATGTAGGTAAAGCATCAAGTAACCATACTCTTCCTCAAGAGGATATAAATAGAGTCATAGCTGATAAAGCTAAAGAAGGTAAAATAGTAGCAAGACTTAAGGGAGGAGACCCTTATGTATTTGGAAGAGGTGGAGAAGAAGGAGAACTTCTAAGAGAAGAAGGTATAGAGTTTGAAGTTGTACCAGGTATAACTTCAGCAATAGGTGGGTTATGTTATGCAGGTATACCTATAACTCATAGAGATTATGCATCTTCTTTTCATGTTATAACAGGTCATTTAAGAGATGATGATAAAGAAAATCCAGAATTAAACTGGAATGCATTATCTAATACAAATGGTACTTTGGTATTCTTAATGGGGGTAGCTAACCTTCAAAAGATTAGTTCTAACTTAATAAAAGAAGGCAAATCAAAAGATACACCGGTTGCTCTTATAAGTTGGGCAACAAGATCTAATCAAAGAGTTATAACTTCTACATTAGAAAATGTATATGAAACTGCAGTAATTGAGAATGTGAAGCCGCCAACTCTTATAGCTGTTGGAGAAGTAGTTAAATTAAGAGATAAATTAAACTTCTTTGAGAGTAAGCCTCTATTTGGAAAAAATATAATAGTTACAAGATCTAGAAACCAAAGCAGTTCTTTAGTATCAAAAATATCTGATTTAGGTGGAAATCCGATAGAAGTACCGACTATAAAGATAGAAAAAATAGAAAATAATATAGATTTAGAAAAAGAGATAAACAATATAAATGATTATACATACTTAATATTAACAAGTAAAAATGCTGTTGATGTATTCTTTGATAAGTTAGATGAGATGAATCTTGATAGTAGAGCATTAGCAAATTTAAAAGTTTGTGCTATAGGATCAGCTACTGCTAAAGAAATAAAAAATAGAGGAATAAAGGCAGATATTGTTCCAGAAAAATTCGTTGCAGAATATCTATTTGAAGAATTAAAGGATATATTAAATGATTCTGATAAAGTTTTAATACCAAGAGCAAAAAATGCTAGAGACTTTTTAGTTGATAAGATAAGTGAAATATGTGAGGTTAAAGAAGTTCACATATATCAAACAGTAATAGATGATAGCAAAAAAGATGAAGTATTAGATATATTAAACTCAGAAGAGGCAGATTACATTACATTTGCAAGTTCATCTACAGTTACAAATTTTGTAGATATAATAGGAAAAGAAAATATAGATAAGATAAATAAATTAAAAGTTATATCTATAGGACCTATAACTACAAAAACTGCTAAAAGTTTAAATATAAATGTTTACAATGAAGCTGAAGTTTCAACTATAGATGGAATGATTGATTGTATAATGAGTGATAAATAGATATGCTAGAGAATATAAATCTCAATAATATATTGAGGTTTATATTTTTATATAATAATAGTTTATAAAATATATATGCTATTTAAAATTTTAATTAAACATTGCTTTAGTAAGCATATTATTGGCAAACTAAAGTATTTATCAGATAGGTTGTTTAAAGTAAGTGAATTTTTTATGGAGGAAAAATAAATGTTAAGAAGACCTAGAAGACTAAGAATAAATAGTGCTACTAGAAATTTAGTTAGAGAAACTAAATTAAATATTGAAGATTTAATATATCCTTTATTTATAGTAGAAGGTGAAAATATAAAACGAGAAATATC
>CAJFPU010000021.1 GCA_904418825.1 uncultured Romboutsia sp.
CCCTGTCGAAAAATACGACAGGGTATTTTTATATAGAATAATTTAAAAATATTATTAAAATATTATAATAGTTCAAAAAATTTAATAACTTACAATAAAATAATTGATGTAAATATAGCTTTGAACTTTATATTTTAAAATTATAAAAGTATTTATAAAACAAAATAATAAACCTTATATAGATAATCATTAGTATGTATTTTATGAAAACTGAAAATTAAATAAATTTAAAGTAGGAAAATAGATATAAATAAGATTACAAATTTGGAGTAATAATATATATGAGAGGTGAAAAGTTATGATACATATTAATAAACTACAAAAAGTTTATGATAATGGATATGAAGCATTAAAAAGCATAAATCTTGAAATAAATGAAGGAGAGTTAATTTGTTTATTAGGTCCTAGTGGATGTGGAAAAACAACAATATTAAATTTACTAGCAGGTTTATTAGACCCTACAAGTGGGGATATTAAATTTGATAATGAATCAGTTATAAACAAACATCCTAAAGATCGTAATATAGGACTTGTATTTCAAAATTATGCTTTATATCCACATATGACAGTTTTAGAAAATGTTATGTTTCCATTAACTGTTGGTAAAAAAAAGAAATCTAAAGAAGAAGCAGAAAAAATAGCTAAAAAGTATATGAAAATAACTAGCATTGAAGAATTGGCAAATAAAAAACCTGGAGAAATGTCAGGTGGACAACAACAAAGGGTTGCAATAACAAGAGCTCTTGTACAAAGTCCAAAAGTTTTATTATTAGATGAGCCATTAAGTAACTTAGATGCAAGACTAAGACTAAAAATAAGAGAAGAAATAAGAAGATTAGTAAAAGAGATAGGTATTACTACAATATTTGTAACTCATGATCAAGAAGAAGCTTTATCTATAAGTGACAGAATAGTTTTAATGAATCAAGGGATAGTACAACAATTTGATATACCACAAAATCTCTATCTAGAGCCTGCTAATTTATTTGTAGCAAAATTTATGGGTAATCCAATTATAAATATCTATGAAATGAATAAAGAAGGCAATGTTTTAGTTGGAGATGATTTTTCTATTGATTTAAGTTTATTAAATGAAAGTAGAATAAAACAAAGTTTTAATGAAGATAAATATATTGTTGGTATAAGAGCTGAATATTTTGTTTTAAGTGATACACCATTATTTAAAGCTAAAATCGAAACTGCTGAATTAATAGGAAAAGATTGTATATTAAATTTTAAAATTAATAATAAAATTTCTAAAGCAATTACAGATATAAATGAAGGTATACGAGAAGATGACGAAGTTGGATTTGATATAGATTATAATGGCATTTATATATTTAAAGAAGACGGAATGAGGGTTTACTAATGAAGAAATTAAAATATAGTGCAGAAAATTCACCACAAGCATGGTTATATTTATTACCTGCTTTATTTATAATCATAGTATTTCATGTATATCCACTAATAAAAACTTTTATTATATCTTTTGAAAAAGGAACTTTAAATAATTTGGTATTTAATGGAGTTAGAAATTATCAAATTGTATTAAGTGACCCTAAATTTCATAAAGCAATATTAAATACAACCTTATATTCTTTTACTGTAGTACCAATAGGACTTATTATTTCGATGATTATATCATTGATTATTTTTGAAAAAATTAAATATAAAGATATATTTGAAACTATATTTTTTATACCGTATTTAACAAGTATTATAGCAGTAGGTATAGTATTTAGATTTTTATTAAATAAAGACTATGGATTTATAAATTATATACTAAGTTTTATAAATGTAGGACCAATAAATTTCTTAGATGACCCTAAGATGAGTATGTTTACATTAATTATATTTGGTATATGGTCAGGTCTTGCATTTAATATAATTATACTACTTTCTGGACTTAGAAATGTAGAAAGAAATTATTATAAAGTTGCGGATATGTTTGGAGCAACTAAAACAGAGCAGTTTTTTAGAATAACATTACCTCAAATGATACCAATTATTACATTTTTATTAATGGTTAATTTTATAAATGCATTTAAGGTGTATTCACAAGTATTTGCAATATTTAACGGTAAAGCTGGTATTGCAGATAGTGCAACTACAGCAGTATTTTATATATTTAATAAATTCTATGTTGAATACCGATACGGTCAAGGTATGGCAGCTGCGGTTATATTATTTATACTTATACTGATATTTACAATGATTCAAAATTATGTACTAAAGAGAATATCTAAGTAGGTGAAAATATGGGAAAAGTTAGTTCAATTTTAGGAAAAATATTTATAGTTATTATGGCATTGATAACATTATTTCCATTTGTGTATATGATTTTATCAAGCTTAATGACTTTTCAAGAAGCAACTAGTGTACCACCTACATTGTTTCCAAAGTCTTTTCAGTGGCAAAACTTTAGTGAAGCAATGAAGCAAGCACCTTTTGTTAGATATTTCATAAATACCATTTTTGTAGCAGGAATATCAACATTTGGTACATTAATAACTTCAACACTTGCAGCTTTTGCATTAGTTAAATTAGAATTTAAATTTAAAAATATATTATCATTAGCATTGGCTACCTTATTAATGGTACCATACGAAGTTACAGTATTTACAAATTATCAAACAATAGCTCAATTAGGATTATTAGATACTTATACAGCACTTATTATACCATCATTAGCAAGCGTATTTTATATATTCTATTTAAGGGGATATATTTCAAGTATTCCTATGTCATATTATAAAGCAGCTAAGGTAGATGGGTGTAGTGATTTAGAATTTATTACTAGAATTTTAGTTCCGCTTATAAAACCATCATTATTTACAATGGGAATACTAAGCTTTATAGGAGGATGGAATTCTTTCTTATGGCCAATACTTGTAACTAACAGTAAAGAAATGAGATTACTTAGTAATGGGTTAAGTGCATTTGCCACAGAAAGTGGTACAAATGTTCAATTACAAATGGCTGCATCAACAATAGCTATAGTACCAATACTAATTATATATTTAATATTTAGAAAAGAAATAATTAAAGGAGTTGCAAGCAGTGGTATTAAAGGATAAAAAAACAAAAATAACTTTTCATAATGGAATATTAACAATTGGAGGAACTATTATAGAAGTTGTATATGAAGATAGCCATATATTCTTTGATTTTGGAAGTGAATATAATCCAAGTGCTAAATTTCAACCATCTAATTTACAAGAATTATTAGATGAAAAATTAGTTCCTTATTTAAATAATATGTATGATCCAAGTATTGAACTTAAAGGATATAAATGTAGTGAAGATAATTTTAGACACACTGCTGTATTTTTATCTCATATGCATTTAGATCATTCAAAAATTATTAATTATTTAAATCCAAATATTCCTTTATATACATTAGAAGGTACAAAATCATTACTTAATACATTGAATATAAATGATGATTTTTTATTCCCTCTTCATAATAAAAAAGACTCTAATACTAGGGAAATAATTGGAGTTAAAGAAAATGAAACAATTAAAGTAGGTAAAATAGAGATAAAAGTTATGCCTGTAGACCATGACGCATACGGTGCTTGTGGGCTATTAATTAAAACACCAGATTTAGTTATTTCATATACTGGAGATATAAGATTACATGGTTATAGAAAAGAAGATACACTTAAGTTTTGTAAAGAAAGTGAAAACTGTGATGTTTTATTAATAGAAGGTGTTAGTATTTCATTTAAAGAAATTGATGAGAAAGACGATGAAAATGAGTTATGTAATGAAAATGATTTAATAAAAAGAATAAATGAAATAGTAAATAATAACCCTAATAAACAGATAACTTTTAATTATTATATTTCTAATATAGAGAGAATTTTAAATATAATAAAAACAAATTCTAGAAAAGTTGTTTTAGATGCATATTATTCTTATGTATTAAAAGAAGCTACTAATTATGAGTCTTATTATTACAGATTAGATGATAAAGATTATGGACTAAATCCAGATTATGAAATTAAATTTGAAGAGTTATTAAATGATGAAAGCAAGTATATGTGGCAACTAGATCAAAATTCACTTAAACAATTTGATAAATTAAAAAAAGGTGGAATATATATTCACTCAAATGCAGTACCTTTAGGACCATTTGATCCAAGTTATGAACCATTTGTAAATAGATTTAAAAAACATGATATAGAATTTATAACAGTATCATGTAGTGGACATGCTCATCCAAAAGATTTAATAAAAATAATAGATTTAATTAAGCCAAAGCTATTAGTTCCAATTCATTCATATAAACCAGAAAGGCTTTATAATGAGCATGGAGAAAGATTATTACCAAAGAAAAATCAAACTATTTAATGGAGGAATAATATAATGAAGTTAAAAAAAATATTGCCATTAGCACTAACGCTTAGTTTAATGGCAGGATGTTCAGGAAAAAAACAATCAGCTACAACAACTAACGAAGAGATAGTTACACAAATAAAAAATCCAGTAGAAATAACTTTTTGGCATGCAATGAATGGAGATCAAGAAAAATCATTACAAGGATTAGTTGATAAATTTACAAAAGAAAATCCTAATATAACAGTTACTCTTCAAAATCAATCAAGCTATGCTGATTTACAACAAAAGATAACTGCAACAACAGCAAGTCCTAAAAATTTACCAACTATAACACAAGCTTATCCAGATTGGCTTTTAAATGCTATAGATGAAAACTTAGTACTTGATTTAAAACCTTATATAGAAAACGAAACTTTAAAATTTGATAACTATGATGATATAGTAAAAGGATTTAGAGAAGCATCAACATTAGATGGAAAAATATATGGAATTCCATTTAATAAATCAACTGAAGTTTTATGGTACAACAAAACTTTATTTGATAAATTAAATTTAAAAGTTCCTACAACATATGAAGAATTTGAAGATGTTGCACAGCAAATAAAAGAAAAAGAAAATATAGTTGCTGGTGGATTTGATTCTTTAAGTAATTACTATACAACATATTTAAAAAATGAAGGAGTAACATTTGATTCAAAATTAGACCCAACTAGTAAAAAATCAGAAGATGCAGTTGATTATTATTTAGATGGTGTAGAAGATGGATACTTTAGAATAGCAGGAACAGATAAATACTTATCAGCTCCTTTTGGAAATGAAACAATAGCTATGTATGTAGGATCTAATGCAGGTGAAGCTTTTGTAAAACAAGGTGTAGCAGATAAGTTTGAAATAGGTGTTGCTTCATATCCAGCTAAAGAAGTGATGCAACAAGGTACAGATTTATTTATATTTAATAGTGCTACAAGTGAACAAAAAACTGCAGCATATGAATTTTTAAAATTCTTAACAACAAAAGAAAATCAAATAACTTGGGCTAAAGAAACTGGATATATACCTGTTAGAGAAAGTGCTATAAATTCTGATGAATACAAAAATTCAGGAAGTTTAATAGCACCAATTATATCAGATTCAACTAAAAATTTATTTACAAATCCTCTTGTAAAAGGTATGGATAGTGCATTTAGAGAATCAAGTACAGTATTAGAATCAATATTAGCTGAGAAAAATCCAGATGTTAAAGCAAAATTAGAATCATTTAAATCTACTTTAATGTCTATTTGGGAATAGAAAATAGTCAGGGCGTTTCTTAAAATAGGATAACGCCCTATTTTTATACTATATAAGTTAATCTATTGTGTTAGTTATTTTACTAGATATATTGAAACGACTCTGTAAAGTTTTCTAATTATAAAAATATATTTATTAAACTCTAGTATTTTCAATAATTAAATTTAACTAGCATAATGAGTTTAGTATATTTAATTAGTACAATAGATTATTTTATAGAATTTATAATTAAAATATAATACTGTAATAAAAGGAGTAAATTTATGAAAATTGTTATATATCAAACTAGTGACTTACATGGATATATTTATCCAACAAATTATGTAAAGAACCAACCACTAGGTTTTTTAAAAATTGCTAGTTATATATTAAATGATGAAAAAAATTATGATGCATCTTTAAAAATTGATTGTGGTGATTTAGTTCAAGGTTCAGCACTTACACATTTTTTATCTAAACATGCTATAGAAGAAAATCCTATAATAAAGGGGTTAGAAGCTATAAACTATAATGCTTATGTACTTGGTAATCATGAATTTAATTATGGTCTTAAATATTTAAAAGATGCATATAATCAAGTTTCTAATAAAGTAATAAATGCTAATATAAAAGGATTACCATTTAATACTAAGCCATATGAGATATTTGATTTTGATGGTTTTAAAATAGGATGTATAGGATTTACAACTGTTTATATACCAAATTGGGAACAAGAAGCAAATATAAAAGGTTTAGAGTTTTTAGATATAGTTAAACAATATGCTAAATATGAAAAAGAATTAAAAGATAAATGTGATTTTATAATAGTTTGTTATCATGGTGGATTTGAAAAAAGTTTAGATGAAAATATGACTCCAACAGAAGCTTTAACAAAAGAAAATCAGGCAAGTGAGCTTTTAGAAAACTTTGATTCGATAAATATGATACTAAGTGGTCATCAACATCGCTCATTTATAACTAAGATAAAGGGTGTAATTTGTTCACAACCTATGCACAATGGTCAAAGCTTTACTAAAGTAGTTATTGATACAGATAGTAAAGATATTTCTTATGAGTTAGTAGATGTTAGTAAATTAAATGATAAGATAAATGATAAATTAGAAAATATATTTACTCAAACACAAAAGGATTTAGATGTTTATTTAGATCAAATTATCGGTGAATTTGATAAAGATATGGTAGTTGATGATATTTTTTTAGCAAGGTTAAAAGGTCATCCATTTATAAATTTTCTACATAAAGTGCAGTTAGATATATCAGGTGCTGATTTTTCTGCATTATCAGTGTTTGATAGTGCTATGGGATTTAGTAAAAAAATATCAGTTAGAGATGTTTTAATAAATTATCCATATCCTAATACTTTAAAAGTACTAGAAATTACAGGAAAACAGTTAAAAGAAGCTATAGAAAAAAGTGCAATTTATTTTGTTGTTGAAGATGGAAAGATAGGAATAAATAAAGACTTTTTAGTACCTAAAGTTCAGCATTATAATTATGATACTTATGGAGGACTTGAATATAAAATAGATTTATCAAGAGATTTTTATGATAGAGTTGTTTATATGAAAAAAAATGGTAAGGATATTTCTATGGATAAAACTTATACTATAGTTTTAAATAACTATAGAGCTAGTAATACTTCTATATATAAAGCTTATGAAGGGTGTAAGGTTGTTAAGGAAATTAACTTAGATATGAGTGAAATAATAATTGATTATATTCAAAATCATAAAAAAATTATTGTAGATGATAAGAAGAATTACTTTATAGAATAATTTATAATAAACTAAATAAATAACCATACATTAGAATTATATATTGAAAACACTAAGGTATGGTTATTTTTATATTGTATTTATTATATATAATGATAAGAAAGTTTAATATAATAATGTATAAAAAAGTATTGTGCATCACACAGTACTATGTTAATATAAATACCAAGTAGTGTGTAGTACACAGTACTTGGTAATTAAAAGAAATACATAAGAAAGGAGTAATTAATGAATACTCAATTTAGAAAAGGAGTTCTTGAGATTTGTGTTCTTACTTTAATATCTAAAAAAGATATGTACGGATATGAAATAGTTCAGAATATATCAAAAATAATTGAAGTAAATGAGGGAACAATATATCCAATATTAAGAAGACTTACCAAAGAAGGATATTTTGAAACCTATATATTAGAATCAAATGAAGGACCAGCGAGAAAATATTACAAAATAACAGCTGAAGGAATTGAAAATCTAAATAGATTAAAAAGTGAATGGAATGAATTTGTACATGCAGTAAATAAATTTCTAAATGATTAAGGAGGAATTAAATTGAAAAAAGAAGACTTTTTAGAAATTTTAAGAGACTATCTTAAGAAAGGTTTTTCTGAAGATGAAATAAATGAGATAGTAAGAGACTACGAAGAGTATTTTGTAGATGGACTAATAGAAGGAAAAACAGAAATGGAGATAATATCATCTCTTGGATCTCCAAAAGAAATAGCAAATGAATTATTATCTGAAAGTAATATTAAAAATGAAAGTAAAATAAAAGGTAAAGATGAAAGCTTTTTTATAGAATTAAAAGGTAAATTTAAATCAGGATTAAATAAATTTAAAGTAAACTTAAATGATAAAGAACACGTAAAATCAAGAAAGAAAATAGAAATTTTACAAGTATTACTTACTATAATACTATTACCATTTGCATTTAGTATAGTATGTTCAACTATTGGAGTTGGAGTAGTGCTTATAGGTTCACTACTTGCATTAGTTGCAGGAACTCCTTTTGCAATTAGTTTAATAAATGTAATGCCAGAAGTAAAGCTATTGATGGTATTTTTATTTATAGCTTATATAGGTTTTGAAATATTAATATGGCAATTATTTATTGCAGTTGTAAAGTTAGAAAAAAAATTATTTAAAATATATATAACATGGATTAAAACAAATCAATTATATATAGATGGAAGTATAAAAAAAGAAGAAATAGAAAAGTCAGAAATGAAAATAGATGAAAAAGACTTAGAAGATGATAAAAATTATAAAAAAGACGGAGGAGAATTAGATGAATAAAAATCGTATAATTACAAGTATTGGTGTAGTTCTTCTTACAACAGGTATTATAGGAAGTATTTTATCAGGAATAAATACAATACCTAAAATAATAAATAATGTTCAAATGGCACATGAAAAATTTAATGAAGAAGAAATTTTATATAAAAGTGAAATGAACTTAGCTAAGTTAGATATAAACCTTAAAACAAGTAATGTAACAATAAAAAAATATGATGGTAAAAATGTTATAGTTCAAAGAAATGGAAACAAAGGACTAAGCACTATAACTACTAAAGAAAGTAATGATAAACTAACTATAAATGAAGAGTTTAGTAATAATAAAAATTTAATTAAAAGTATAGATGATATAGTTAGATATTTTGTAAATGAGATATTTACATCATCATATTCAGATATAACAGTTTATATACCTGAAAATATTGATGTAAATGTAAATACAGATAATTGTAATTTATATATTGATGACATGAAATTAAATAACATAAACTTTAAAACTTTATATGGAAATATATCATTAGGACAAGATAGCCAAGTTAAAAATTTAAATATAAAGTCTACAGACATATTATTAAATGTTGATGATATATATTGTGCAGAAAATATAAATATAGAGTCAGTTGGTGTAAATATAAATGGATATAATACTATAAGTCAAGATGCTAAAATACCTAAAAATATTAAAATAAAAGCTTCTAGTGATTACTATGATGATATTAATATTGATATAAATACTAATATTCCAATAGCTAAAAATTTATATATTGAATCTAATTCAACTGTAAGTTTAGATTTACCTTTATTAGATTATAAATTTAATTTTGATATAAAGACTTCAAAGGGTATAGATTTTAGTGATGATGAAGACAAATATAGAAAAACAGTACTAGAAAAATACTTTAACTATGATGAAGATGAAGGTATAGATGAAGATAAAGAATACAAGCAAAAGGATTTCATAGGCTTAATAAATGATGAACTTAAGGATAATCCTACAGAGTATGGTATTAATATAAAAAGTTCAATAGTTAAATTTGATTAAATTAAGAAAGTCGTAACTACGACTTTCTTTTTCTTTATATAAAATTTAAAAATATATTAAAAATATGTTGTGTATTGCAAAAAAATGGGTATATAATAAATATATAATTAGATGGAGGTAAATTATTATGAACAAAGATGAAAAAGTATGTTACTGTTTTAATGTAACTGTAGGAGATATAGAAAAAGCAATAAAAGATGGTGCAGATTCTTTAAATTCAGTTAAACAAGCTACAAATGCTGGAAATGGATGCGGTAGATGTAGTGCTAATGTAGAAAAGGTAACTTTAGAGTTGTTAAAAGAAAATAAATAATTACAAATAACCTGTCAAAAAACACGACAGGTTATTTTATTTAATTAATATTAAATTTTAATATGGTATTAATTAAAATAGCTACTATAGAAAATATGATTATTTAGATATATGGTTTAAATTTATATATAATGAAATTAACTTATAAAATTGTTTAATATAATTACCAGATTTTAATATGTATAAAAAAGTTGATATAACAACTAATTTGTAATATAATAAAAAAAGTTGACTAAGCAACTAAATTATTTTTATTTATAAGTTAGCATACAATTAAGGAGAAGGAAATGATAAATGAAACAAAAAGAGCTCCTATTGGTAAATATATATCTCAAATTTACAGAAAAGGAAATTCTTTTATAAGTAAAGAAATTTCTAAGTTTGGAATTGGATCAGGGCAAATAATGTTTTTAATAGAATTATATAAAAATGATGGAATTAGCCAAGAGGAATTATCTGAAATTTTAAATATAGATAAAGCAACTACTTGTAGAGCTATAAAAAAGCTTGAGAAAGAAGAACTCTTAATTAAAGTTAAAGATGAAAATGATAAAAGAGCTTATAAATTGTACTTAACAGAAAAATCAAAATCTATAGAAGATAATATAAAAAATGCATTAAATGAGTGGGAAAAACATATTTCAAAAGAACTTTCACAAGAAGAAGTGAATATTTTAATTAATATGTTAAAAAAAATATGTAAAAGTAAAAATATTAAATAGGAGGTTAAATATGAAAGATAATCAACAAATCTTAGGTACAGAACCTATTGGAAAGCTACTTATAAAATATTCTGTTCCAGCTATAATAAGTATGATGGTAAATGGATTATATAATGTAGTAGATAGAATATTTATAGGAAATATTCCAGGTGTTGGTCCACTTGCTATAACTGGATTAGGTGTTACTATGCCTATTATGACTATAATACTAGCATTTGGTATGTTAATAGGTATAGGTTCAGTAACTAATATATCTATTAAGTTAGGTCAAGGAAAAAAAGAAGAGGCAGAACAAATAATAGGTAATGCAATTACATTAGCTATAATAGTAGGTTTATTAATTTCAATTATAGGTATAACATTTGAAAATCAAATATTACACATGTTTGGTGCAAGTGATGGAAGTTTACCTTATGCAAAAGCATATATAAATATAATATTATTAGGTACTATATTTAACTTATTAGGTATGGTATTTAATAATAGTATAAGAGGAGATGGTAATCCTAAACTTTCTGCAACAATAATGGTTGTAGGATGTTTAACAAATATAGTATTAGATGCATTATTTATAATGGTATTTAAAATGGGAATACAAGGAGCTGCAATAGCTACTGTAACATCTCAATTTGTAACTGCTATATGGGGATTAGCATATTATACAAGAGGAAAATCAACATTAAAGTTTAAAAAATCTAGTTTAAAATTAAATAAATCTTTAGTAGGTGCAATATTTGCAATAGGATGTGCACCATTTGCAATGCAAATAGCTGCAAGTTGTGTTCAAATAATATGTAATAACTCACTTAAAACATATGGAGGAGACTTAGCTATAGGAGCGATGGCTACTATAAACTCTGTAATAATGATGGTTGGTATGCCTATAATTGGTATAAGTCAAGGTGCTCAACCTATAATAGGATTTAACTATGGTGCTAAAAAGTATGATAGAGCTGATAAAACACTTAAAATATGTGCATTAGCGGCAACAATAGGATTATCTATTGGTTGGTTATTAGTTCAATTAGTACCAGCACCAATAGTAAGTATGTTTAACGGTGATGCAGATCTTGTAAGTATATCAGTAGATGGAATTAGAAAATACTTAAGTATGATGCCTTTAATAGGGGTATCAATGATAGGTTCAAACTACTTCCAAGCAATTGGTAAGGCTAAGCAGGCTATGTTTTTAAGTTTACTTAGACAGGTAATATTATTAGTTCCTATGATGTTAATATTACCTAGAATATTAGGATTAAATGGTGTTTGGTTTGCTCAACCAATAGCAGATGTTATATCATTTATAGTTACTTTTGTATTATTATTTAGAGAAGTTAAATCTCATAAAGTACAAGAAAATGATGAAGTAGAGGTTATACCAGTAGAGATATAATTTTATTGATGATATATTTTAAATATTAAAATAATTTTAATTTGAAAGTAGGAGTAATTCTCCTACTTTTTTTATTGGTAAATTTGAGTGAAACTTGTAATTAAAATATTATTTAAGAATATATATTTATAAATAATATCTATAAAGGAGAATAATATGAGCATAGTAAATAGAAATGGAATTAATTTTAGAGAATTAGTTTTAGTAGATAAAGTAAAAGAATGTAATGATATAATGTCTTTTTACTTTAAAGATAAAAAAAATCAAAAACTAACAAAGCATAAACCTGGTCAATTTTTACCTTTTCAAATACAAACACAAAATCCTAAATACAAAGGAGTTATGAGAACTTACAGTTTATCAATGGCTCCAAATGAAAGTATGTATAGAATAAGTGTAAAGAAATTAGAAAATGGATTAATAAGTTCTTATTTACATGATAATTTAGAAGTAGGGGATGTAATAGAAGCAATGGATCCTGCTGGAATTTTTACTGTTAAAGAAGAGTCTAAAAATAGACCATTGATTTTAATATCAGCAGGAATTGGAATTACCCCTTTACTTTCTATGTTTTATGAAGAGTCTAAAAATAGAGATAATATATACTTTGTTCAAGCTGTTCAAAATTCATCGATACATCCTTTTAAAAATGATATAGATAATATATGTAAATATAAAAATTTAAGTAATACAGTTTTTTATTCAAATCCTTTAGATACTGATAAAGAAGGAATAGATTATGATTTTACTGGATATGTAAATAAGGAATGGATAAGAAATAATTTACCTTTAGATGGTGATTTTTATTTCTGTGGACCATCTGTATTTATGAAATCTCTTGAAAGTAATTTACTTGATTTAGGAGTTAAAAAAGAGTTTATAAATTATGAGTTTTTTTAAATAAATATATATTTTTTTATTCAATAATTTTTATATATGAAGGTTCTTATTTAAAATATATATATTAAAAAACTATATGAATTTTAATTAACTTTAATAGAAAGTTAAGCTTTAGAAAAACATAAATAGTATTATAAAGAAAAAACTTCTAAATATATTATTTAGAAGTTTATTTATGATCAAGTATAGTTTTAGATGTATCTATGTCTTTTGCTACACATGTTTGAGAGTTTATTCTTTCGTTAGTTAATACAAAACTTAATAATCTTTTTAATGATAATTTTAATTTTTTCATAATTACACCATCCATTTTTAATATTAAATACAGAATAAAATATACTGTATCTTGTATACAATATATTTTATACTATAATACAATAATTTACAATACTTTTTTATATTGGAATATAAATTATAGTAATCGAACTTAATAATGAATGTATTAAATATTTTTTAATAAGTTAATAGATTTTAATTATAAAGATTTTAAATGTTATAATTGTAACTAAAATGTACAAACTTTTATAAGTTCGATTACTAAAATACTATATATTATATATAAATGTAGTAATTATTTTTTATTATTATATTAATTTTACTTTGTAAACCAATGTTTAGTTTTATTAGCTATGGCAACAAGCATAAGCATTACAGGAACTTCAACTAATACTCCAACAACAGTAGCAAGTGCTGCTCCTGAGTTAAGACCAAATAAAGCAATCGCCACAGCAACTGCAAGTTCAAAGAAGTTACTAGCACCAATCATTGCCCCTGGTGCTGCTATATTATGAGGTAACTTCCATACCTTAGCCCAAAGATATGCTACAAAGAATATAAAGAATGTTTGTATTGTAAGTGGTATTGCTATTAATGCTATATGTAGTGGATTATCTATTATTTTTTGACCTTGGAAAGCAAATAATATTACTAATGTTAATAATAAACCAACTATAGTTATTCCATTGAATTTAGCTAAAAATACATTTTCAAAATAATCTAATCCTTTTTTCTTTATTATTATAGTTCTTGAGAAATATCCTGCAACAAAAGGTATTATAACAAATAAAACTACTGATAATAATAATGTATCAAAAGGAACAGTAACATCTGTAACACCTAGTAAAAATGCAACTATTGGAACAAATCCAATTAAAAGTATAAGGTCATTGACTGCAACTTGAACTAATGTGTAAGCTGGATTTCCTTTTGTTAAGTGACTCCAAACAAATACCATCGCTGTACATGGAGCTGCTCCAAGTAGCACTGCTCCTGCTAAATAATCCTTTGCTAAGTCAGAAGGTATTATATTTTTAAATACTATTAATAAAAAGAAATATGATATTGCATACATTGTAAAAGGCTTTATTAACCAGTTAGTACAACATGTAACAGCTAAACCTTTCTTTTGCTTTGTTGCATTTTTTATAGATGTAAAATCTATTTTAAGCATCATAGGGTAAATCATAAGCCATATAAGTATTGCTACTGGGATTGAAACTTGAGCATAAGTAAACTTATCTAGTGTTTGAGGTATTTGTGGTAAATATACACCTATTAAAACTCCTGTTATTATACACAGTGTAACCCATATAGTTAGGTATTTTTCAAAGAACCCAAGTCCCCCACCTTTTTTACTAGCATTAACATCAACTGTTATACTAGCTTTTTTATTGTTATTACTCATTTATTATGCCTCCTATTATATCGTCAAAATTGTAAATTTTAATGTGAAACTTTACAATTTAAAATAAAATGATTTGTATTATATATATTTATTTTGAACTTCCTTGTCTTATAAGCCTTGCAAAATCATTTGGAAGTATTTCATTTTCTTCAATTTCTTTTGCCATTTTTTCAAAATCATAAGATACTTCTATTATTTCAACTTCAACATTTAAATCAGATATCTCTATAATTACATAGTTTGCATCTGGTTTATTAGTCTTAGGCTTTCCAATACTTCCAGCATTGACTAATAATTTTTCACCATAATATTTTGCATATGGTATATGAGTATGACCACAAACTAATATGTCTTCAACTAGTTCACTCATTACTTCTTTGGCTTCTTTAGAGTTTTCTTTTAAATATTCATTTATAACTCTTGTACTTCCATGAACAAATCTTATAGTTTTATTATTAAAAGTAAGTACTGCTTCTTTAGGAAGATTTCTTAAATATTTTTTATTTTCATCAGTTGTCTCTTGAGATGTAAAGTGCATTGAAAGACCTGCTTTTTCTGCATCTTTTGGATCTGGGTAATCACATCCACATACTATTTTTAAGTTACCTATTGCATCATCATAGTTACCCATTATAGTAAGTATTTTTTCTTCTTTTATTTTATGTATAACTTCATTTGGACGAGTGCCATATCCAACTAAGTCTCCTGTACAAACTATCATATCTACATTTTTTGATTTTATATCTGATATAACCTTATCTAGAGCGTATATATTACTATGTATATCTGATATTACTGCTATTCTCATTTGCTATTTCCTCCTACTTAGATTATTTTATTTTGCTTATTACTTCTTTAACTTTAAATACATTTTCACAATTTAATTCAGCCTGTTTATATTCCATTAAAATATTGTAGTCACTTTTTAACTTTTCATCTTCATCTAATTCATTATCTAAAAGAACTTTTATAAAACTATATTTATTTAGGGTTTCTTCATCTAACTTGTAATAAACATATTTTGCTTCTTTATAGTAAGTAACTATATTTGCATTCATTAACTTACTTAAGTGTCTTGATGCATTAGATTGTGTAATCTCAAGTATTGACTCTATTTCACAAACACACAAAGGTCCATCTCTTAAAATATTGACTATTCTTATTCTAGTATCATCTCCTAATGCTTTTAACATTTGTACAGTATTCATAAGGTCTCCTTTCTCATATTAACATATTCACTTTTAATCATATGATATGTCAAAAAATATGTTTTGTAAACTATAAAATCAATTTTTTGATATTATTATACATTTTTTACGCTTAAAGAAATTATATTACTTCAATACTTATGGATAAACTTGCAAATATAGCTATATTAATACATTGGATTTGAGCGTAAAAAATATTTTAAGCAACGGACGAAGTCGTTGGCGCTATGAGCAAAGCGAATTTTTTGTTTATATTTTAATAAAAAATTAACAAAGGATTAATAAAAAAACATATAATTAACAATCTTTACCAATGCTTAATCTATATTTTATATTTTCTTAATAAAACAATTCTAAAATTATAAGTAAGATAAATCAAAAAGAGAGGTAAACATATGGCTAATATAATTTTAAAAGATATAAAAAAGAGTTACTCTAACAAAACAACAGTTATAGAAAATTTAAATTTAGAAATAGAGGATGGATCATTTACAGTTTTGGTTGGACCATCAGGATGTGGTAAATCAACAACTTTAAGAATGGTAGCAGGACTTGAAGATATAACTAGCGGAGAGTTATACATAGGAGATGAAAATGTAACTAAAGTAGAGGCAAATAAAAGGGGAATATCTATGGTGTTTCAAAATTATGCACTATATCCTCATATGAGTGTAAGAGAAAATATTGAGTTTGGACTTAAAAATAATAAGGTAAAAAAAGAAGAAAGAAATAGATTAATAAGTGAAGTTTCTTCAATAGTAGGTTTAGATGAGTATTTAAATAGAAAACCATCAGATTTATCAGGTGGACAAAGACAAAGAGTGGCACTTGCAAGAGCTATGGTAAAAACTCCTAAGGTATTTTTAATGGATGAGCCATTATCAAACTTAGATGCAAAGCTTAGAAATCAAATGAGAAGTGAACTTATACAACTTCATAAAAGATTAAAATCTACATTCGTATATGTAACACATGATCAAGTAGAAGCAATGTCTATGGCAGATAAGATAGTAATTATGAATAAAGGTAAAATAATGCAACAAGATTCACCTAAGGAGATATATAAAAATCCTAAAAATGTATTTGTTGCTCAATTTATAGGTAACCCTGCTATGAATATTATTAATATAGAAAAACAGAATATAAGCTATGGATTTAGACCAGAGAAAGTTAATTTAGTAAAAGAAAATAACTTTGATGGTATTGTTTTAAAAGGTCAAGTTGCAACTAAAGAAATATTAGGATCTGAAGTTATATATTGTGTAAATATAGATTCTAAAGATGTAATGGTAAGAACTACAAATGATGAAATAAAGGTAGATGAATTTATAAGTTTATATATAAATGCTGATGATTTATATTATTTTGATAAAGATGGAAATAGAATATATGAACAAATGAAAGTTATGAAAATTTTAGAGGTAATAGAGTGTGAGGGGAATATAGATGAAAAAGCAATATAGACCATATTTATATATAACGCCTGCAATAATAGGTATCTTGTTATTTGTTATTTATCCAATATTACATACTATATATTTAAGTTTTCAATCAGGAAGCTTAATAAGTTCAGAGTTTACTTTTGCAGGTCTTGATAATTATAAAAGTTTATTAAGTAATGAAGATTTTTTAGGAGCATTAAAAAATACAGCAATATATACGGTATCTATGGTAGGGGTTTCTATAGGGTTATCATTAGTATTTGCAGTATGGCTTAATAAACAAAGCTTTATGCATAAACTTACACAAACAGTTATATTTACACCACATTTAGTATCATTAGTATCTATTGGGGTATTATTTATGTGGATTATGAATCCTGATTATGGATTTTTAAATTGGGTTTTAGATAGTATTGGATTACCAACATCTAAATGGTTATCAAGTGAAAAAAGTGCATTATTTTCAATAATACTTGTTGGTATATGGAAAACTGTAGGATACAATACATTAATATTTATTGCAGGTCTTCAAAGTATACCAAAATATATTTATGAAGCAGCCAATTTAGATAATAGTGGAAAAATTAGAACATTCTTTAAGATTACATTACCACTTTTATCACCTACATTATTTTTCTTGTTAATAACAACTACAACGTCATCTTTCCAAGTATTTGATCTTGTAAATGTTATGACTAAGGGAGGTCCTATAAATTCTACAAATATGCTAGTTTATTATATATATGAAGCTGGATTTAGATATTTTGATATAGGATCAGCTTCTGCAGCAAGTGTATTTTTAATAATATTAGTAGGATTCTTAACTTTTGCACACTTTAAACTTTTAGCAAAGAAAGTTCATTATCAGTAAAATTAGTTAACCAATACTTAAAATAGGGGGAAAAATATGCAACAGGTACAAGAAATTCAAAGTAAAAAAGAAAATTTAACTTTAAGTGAATTTTTAGATAAATTAAAACTTCCATTAAAGATTGTAGAATCAATTGTATTAATTTTTATGATAATAATATTTTTATTTCCGTTTATATGGATGATATCTACATCTTTAAAAACAACTCAAGAAGCAATTCAAATACCACCATCAATTATACCAAGTAAAATTGTAATTGAAAATTATTTAAAGGCGTGGAGTTCAGGACCATTTTTAAGATACTTAGGCAATAGTTTATTTATAACTTTATCAGTACTTGTAATTCAATTTATAGTAATGGTTCCAGCGGCATATGCTTTTTCGAAAATAAAATTTAAAGGAAGTAATATATTATTTGGGATTGTATTAATAGGTCTTATGGTACCTGCTCAAATAACATTTTTACCAATATATATGATGATGAGTAAAGCAGAACTTATAAATACTTATGTTCCACTTATACTTCCTTTTATGACTTCATCATTTGGAATATTTTTACTTAGACAAAACTTTATGCAAATATCAGATGAAATAATAGAAGCGGCAAAATTAGATAATTCTTCTGACTTAAAGATAATGTTTAAAGTAATGCTACCAATGGCAAAGCCGGCAGTAATAACTTTTGCCCTATTTAGCTTTATATATCATTGGAATAATTATTTTTGGCCATTAGTTATGAGTAACTCAGATTTAGTAAGAACACTTCCTATAGGTGTTGCTATGCTTAAAGAAAGTGAAGGAGTAACTAACTGGAATGTAGTTATGGCTGGGAATGTAATGCTTACAGCACCGATTTTACTTTTATATACAATACTTAACAATAAGATTAAAACTGCTTTTGCATATTCGGGAATTAAATAATTAAATTTATCTAAATTAGGTTTAATATAAAAATAATTTAAAATAGGGGGAAATTTTAACATGAAGATGAAAAAAATGATATCAACAACTTTAGCAATAAGCTTACTTGCACTTTCTTTAACAGGGTGTAACACAAAAGAACAAAATCAAGCTGTAAATGGGGTAAGTGATGGCAAAGTTCAAATTGAATTTTGGAATGCATTAACTGGTAAAAATGAAGAAGTAGTAAAAGGATTTGTAGATGAATTTAACGCTCAAAGTGAAAATGTAGAAGTTAAGATGATATCACAAGGTGATTATTGGGAAAATGGAACAAAATTACAAGCATCAATAGCGGCAAAAAATCAACCAGATTTAACTATGCTAGAAGTAACGCAAGTATCTCAATTTGCATCTTTTGGAGCTCTTGCAAATGTTGATGATTATATAAGTGAAGAAACAAAAAATGATTACTTAGAAGGTCTTATGAAAGAGTCAGAATATAACGGTAAAACTGTTTCAGTTCCATTAAATAGAAGTACACCATTATTATATGTAAATAAAGAAATGTGTGAAAAAGCAGGACTTGATCCATTAGGTCCTAAAAACTGGGAAGAATTAAAAGAATATGCAAAGAAACTTACAAATAAAGATGAGGGAATAGTTGGACTTGCAGTACCTATAGATATATGGTTTTATGAAGCTTTAATATATCAACAAGGCGGAGAAATAGTAGATAGCAATAATAAAGTTGCATTTAACAATGAAAAAGGTGTTAATGCTCTTAAGTTTTGGCAAAACATGATGAAAGAAGGTATAATGCAACTTCCTGCAGGTGAAGGGTATGATGCTTGGGATACTGCTAAAGATGCATTTATAAATGGTAAAGCAGGAATGACACTTCAATCTACAGCTAGTTTAGCAGGAATTTTAGAACAAACAGAAGGAAACTTTACAGTAAATACTGCATTTTTACCAAGTGATACTAAATACGCAGTACCAACAGGTGGAGCAAATATAGTTATAATGGAAGGTTCTACTGAAGAAGAGAAAAAAGCTGCTGGTGAATTTATAGAGTTTATGACAGAAAAAGAAAATGTAGTTAAGTTTAGTATAGAAACTGGATATATGCCAATAACTAAATCAGCTTTAGAAAGTGAAGAAATGAACAAGTTATATGAAGAAAAACCACAATATAAAGTAGCTGTTGATCAATTAGAATATGCACAAAAAAGACCTGGTGTTGTAGGGTATGTAGAAGCTAGTGAAAAATTAATGAACGAAATGAAAAAATGTTTAATGGATTTAAATATAGATGCAAAAGAAACCTTAAATAAAGCAACATCAATAATGCAAGATGTTATAAGTAAGAATAATAAATAATATAAATATACAAATAATCTAAAATAAGGGGAAGTATAAAATGAGTAAAGCAGTAGTAATATCAATAGATTCATTATTTACAAGTGATATAGACTATATAAAAGAGTTACCAAACTTCAAAAGGATATTAAATGATTCATCTATAGTTAAAAATATAAATTGTATATACCCAACTTTAACATATCCATGTCATACAAGTATAATTACAGGGGTATATCCTAATAAGCATAAAATAAGTCATAATGAAAAATTTCAACCATATTCAAAAACATCAGATTGGTATTGGTATAGTAAAGATATAGGTGTTGATTCTATAATAGATATAGCTAAAGCTAATAACTTAAAAACTTCAACTATACTTTGGCCAGTAAGTGGTGGATGTAGTGCTGATTATAATATAGCTGAAATATGGACTAAAGAAAAAGATGAAGATCTATTTGAAGTTTTTAATAATAGCTCAACTAAAGAACTTATGGAAACTATATATCCTAAGTATTCACATATAATAAAATGGAATAGTGAACCTCATTTAGATGAATTTGGTGTATGTTGTGCAGAAGAGATAATAACTACTTATAAACCTGATTTAATGCTTATACATTTAGCTTACTTAGATCATACAAGACATAAATTTGGTCTTTTTAATAAAGAAGTTGAAATAGCTTTTGATAAATATGATGAGTGGTTAGGTAGAATCATAAATTCATTAGAAAAAGCAGGTGTATATGAAGAAACTAACTTTATAATATTAGGAGATCATGGTCAAATAGGAGTTAATAAACTTGTATCTCCTAATGTAATATTAAAGGATAAAGGATTTATTAAAGTAGATGAAAATGGAAATTTAATAGATTATAAAGCAATGTGTCATTCATCTGGAATATCTACTCAAGTAATGGTAAAAGATAAAACTTGTATAGATGAACTATATAAATTACTTTGTGAAATGAGTGAAAATGAAAAACTTTCAATAGATTATATATTTACTAAAGAAGAATGTAAAAATCTTCATAACTTAGATTGTGATGCAGAGTTTGTAATTGAAGGAAAAGAAGGAACTGCATTTAGTAATGATATTTTAGGTGAAGTCATAAAAACTACAGATTGTAGAGATTATAAATATAGTGTAGCTACACATGGACATCTTCCACATAAAGGAGATAAGCCTCCATTTATAGCAAAAGGTCCTAATATAAGAAAAAATATATGTATAGATGGTGCAAATTTAGTAGATGAAGCACCAACTATAATGAAAATATTTGGAATTGAAATGGAAAATATAGATGGAGAAGCATTAGATATACTAAAGGAGACAAAGTATGAATATTCTAGATAATCATATACATTCACATTTTTCAATGGATTCAAAGGAAGATATGGAAAATATAATAAAAAGAGCAATAAATTTAGGAGTTAAGCATTTAACTTTTACTGATCATTTAGAGTATGAAGATAATAAATTTACATTAGATTTAGATAAGTACGTTGAAAGTATTTATAAATATAAAGAAAAATATAAAAAGGATATAAATTTATTAATAGGTATAGAAATCGGATATGAAAGTAATATAAAAAATGAAATCGAAGATATAATAAACAAGTATCCTTTTGACTTTGTGTTATGTTCAACTCATTCAATAAATTCAAAAAAGATTTATAAAGATGATTTTTTTAAGGGATTAACTCAGAAAGAATCTTATAATAAGTATTATCAAAGTATAATAGATACTACTAAAGAGTTTAAAAACTTTGATATTTACGGACATTTAGATTATATAATAAGATATGGAAATTATGAAACTAAGGCTTTATATGATGATTATAAAGATATAATTGATGAAGTATTAAAAAGTATAATAAGTATTGGAAAAGGTATAGAGGTAAATACTTCAGGATATAGATATAATTTAGATAATGTTCATCCTAGTATAGATGTGTTAAAGAGATATAAAGAATTAGGCGGAGAAATACTTACTATAGGGTCGGATGCTCATAAGGCAGTTGATATATGTAGCGGATTTGATAAAGCTTATGAAATATTAGATTATTTAGGGTTTAAGTATGTATGTTTATTTGAAAA
>CAJFPU010000022.1 GCA_904418825.1 uncultured Romboutsia sp.
GAATATCTATTATTAAATCTAGCAGCTAAATCTCTAGCTAGCTCTAAATGTTGTTTTTGATCTTCCCCAACTGGTACTAAATCTGTTTGATATAATAATATATCCGCAGCCATTAATACAGGATATGTAAATAATCCTGCATTTAAATTTGCTTCACTTTTTTGTGATTTATCTTTAAATTGAGTCATTCTACTTAACTCACCCATATACGTCATTGTATTTAATATCCACATAAGTTCTGTATGAGCACTTACATGAGATTGTATAAATATAGTATTTTTTTCTGGATCTAAACCACAAGCTAAATATTGAGCTAATAATTGCATTGTATTTTCTCTTAAATTTTTTGCTTCTTGTGGCACTGTTATTGCATGTAAATCAACTACACTATAAAAACAATCATATTCATCTTGAAGCTTAGTCCAGTTTTGTATAGCTCCTAGATAATTTCCTAATGTCATTTTTCCAGATGGTTGAGCCCCACTAAATATTATTTTCTTTTCACTCATTAATTTCACCCCTATAATGCTTTTAGCATATTTAATACTATATCCTTAGAGTTGTGAGCTGCAACTTTAACAAACTCATCATAAACTACATCTGCACTTCCATCAGCCTTATCAGACATAGCCCTTATTATTACAAATGGAACTTTATTTAAAGTACAAACATGAGCTATTGCTCCACCTTCCATCTCTCCACAGTAAGCGTTAAAATCATTTACTAGTTCTTCTTTTAATTCTTTAGAACTTATAAATATATCTCCTGTAGCTACTCTTCCTTTTAATACTTTATTTGATTTTACTTCTTTTATAGAAGATTCATAAGCTGCATTTATAAGTTTTTCATCTGCACAAAATACAGAACTTTCCATTCTTGGTATTGTTCCTTTTGGATCTCCAAATGCAGTTGTATCTACATCATATTGTATTGCATCAGTTGATATTACTATATCTTGAACATCTAATTCTGGATGTAGTGCACCTGCAACTCCAGTATTAACTATTGCATCTACATCAAATTCACTTATTAGTATTTGTGCACAAAGTGCAGAATTTACTTTACCTATACCACATCTTACTAATACTATGTCTTTTTCTTCTAATGTTCCTTTGTAGAATTTTAAGCTAGCTTTTTCTATAGTTTCTTTTATATCCATAAGCTCAACTAATATATCTACTTCTTCATCCATTGCTCCTATTATTCCTATTCTATTCATAACGTCCTCCTATTTTTATAATTATCATTTGTTTATTAATTATGTTTTTGCTGATTAAAATAAAAAAAACGCCCTATAAAATATATAGGACGGATAATATTCCGCGGTACCACCTAAATTATATACAATTTAATGTATATCACTTGCTTCTGCGATAACGTGCAGACACGTCTTGGCTAATCTAAATAATTTATTTCACCTAACTCCTTCAAGGTCCATTCACTAAATTCTTTATATTAAGTTCTCAGCATCCTTAATTCTCTGTATTAAAGTTTATTTAGTTACTAATCCTTTTCATTGGATTTAAATATTAATTTATATTATTTATATTATGTTCCAATTTATATTTTGTCAACCTTACTTATAAATATATTTTTATTTTTAATAAATCCTCATATAGGCTTCTCTACATATGGGTGATTCTATTAATATTTATTATTTGGCCACTTACATCTCATAATTTTTACTATCCTTAATTTTATGAATATTTATAATAACCATTCTTGAATGTTAAATCCAATTTCAAAACAAGCAATAAGTGATACTATTATATTTACCGATATAATTGATATTGTAGATAAAAATAAAGCGCGATACCATTCACATAGTCTCGCACTTAACAATCATACTTATAAATATCACATCAGCTATTATATGGTACAGATTTTAAATTTTCAAGTATAAATATCTATTATTCAGTATTGATTACATAAAGAATGTTGTTCCAGGACCTATTGGGAAACCTAATAATGCCCAAATTATTGCAAATGCAGTCCATCCGAATAAGAATGCCATAGATATTGGCATCATTGTTGATATTAAGTTACCAACACCAAATTCTTTTTTATATTTTTGACCAAATACTACTATAACTCCTAAATAACTCATAAGCGGAGATATAACATTTGTAGCGGAATCTCCTATACGGTATATTAATTGAACACCTGCTGGTGTAAATCCTGCAACCATTAATATTGGTACAAATATTGGAGCAAGTAATCCCCATTTAGAAGAAGCTCCTCCCATAAATAAGTTAACAAATGCTGTTAAGAATATAAATGCAACCATTAATATTATAGTCATAAACATATTTCCTTGTGGTATCATTTCAACTACTTTAGCTCCTAATGAAGCTATTAATATACCTATGTGAGAATCATTAAAGTAATTTAAAAATTGTGCAACAAAGTACATTATAACTATTATTGGTGCCATATCTGCCATAGATTTAACCATCGCTGGAACTACATCAGCAGGTTTAGCAAATTTACCTGATTTAAATCCATAAACTAATCCACTAGCTGCAAATATAACAAACATTATCATCATTATCATATCGCCTTGGAAGAATATAGAGTTTAAAAATCCATCTACTTGAACTAATGCTGGTAATCCTTCTGTGTTAGTTCCCCATAAAGGTACGTTAGTTGATAAATCTCCTAATAAGAATATTTTATTACCTTTATCTAAAGGTAGAGCTGCTAATACTATAAGTCCTAATACTACTAACATTATTTTATTTGTAAATTTAAAAGCTTTTATTTCTCTTTCTGTTTCATTATGTCCAGCTTCTATATTAGCTTCATTTTTATTATATTTACCTAATCTTGGCTCTACAATTTTATCTATAACTATAGTACCTAGTATAACTATAACTGCAGTAGATGCCATCATAAAGAACCAGTTACTAGTTACAGATAAGCCTCCTGCTAAGTTACTTCCTGCAAGTGCATCTCCAGTTTCAGCTGCTGCTTGTGTAAACGGTAATAATAAAGCATCTGTTGAACTTACGAAAAGGTTTGCACTAAATCCACCAGAAACTCCAGCAAATCCTGCTGCAAGACCAGCTATTGGATGTCTACCTAAAGTATAATACATTAATGCCGCAAGTGGTATAAGTACAACATATCCTGCATCTGATGCCATATTAGACATAACACCTAAAAATATAACAACTGGTGTTACAAGTTTTACTGGTGTTGATTTAACTATACTTTTCATAGCTATTGATAAGTATCCACTATGTTCCATAAGACCTATAGCTAACATTATTATAAGTATAGAACCTATAGCCTTCATATCCATAAAGTTATTTATAGCTGTTCCTATTATGTATGAAAGTCCATTTGAATATCTCTCTGATACAGTAGCTCCACTAGCTCCTACTTTTAATACTTCTATTGGATCTTGACCTAATAAGTTATTTATTGGGAATTCTCCAAGTGTTGTATATGCCACTACCCCTAATCTACCTAATACTGCTGATGCTAATAACACAAATATAGAAATGTATATAAACATTAGCACTGGATCAGGCAATTTATTTCCAAGCTTTTCTATTTGATCCATAAAGCCTTGGATTTTAGATTTTTTCTTTTCTAATTTTAATCCTGCTTGCATATTTCTCCTCCTAAAATTTATTGTCGTGCTTGTTTATATTTTATCACACATAGATATTTTTTTCACATTTTTTATTGAATTCGTTAATTATTTAATATTTTTTATTTTATTTTGTTAAAAAATATAATATTTAGTATTTTTAGTAAATATTATAAACTAATAAGTTATAATAACTTTATAAAAATATAAATTAAATATTTTAAAATATATTTCTTACTTAATATAAATCAATTAATATATTAATTTTAATGCATTATAAATTTTTATAAAAAAATAAAACTCCTTATGGAATTTCCACAAGGAGTTTATTTTTTATTTTCTAGTAACCTTTATACCAGTCATATGATCATTTAAGTTATGCTTTTCTAAAGATTCGTCGTCTACTCTATTTATCTCTAAAGCTAAAGTTTCTGATTTTATATAATCTTTAAAGTTTTCTATAGCTTGAGCTATTTCATCGTCACCACAGAAATCTATCTCTATATTATCTAATACATCAAAGTTGCTTGCTTTTCTTATTTGTTGTATTTTAGATATAAATTCTCTCGCATATCCTTCTTCTATTAACTCTGTAGTCAATGTAGTATCTAATATAACGAATAAGTTATTTTCCATAGATACATTGAATCCTTCTTTAGCAGATATATTAACTAGTACATGCTCTTTGTTAAATTCAAAGTTTTCTCCGTCTATATCTACAGTTAAAGATTCTCCTGCTTCAAGTTTAGGAGCTACTTCATTAGAATTTAATTTATTTAAAGCTCCAGCAAAGAACTTCATTTTAGCACCAAGTACAGGCCCTAATACTTTGAAGTTTGGCTTTAAGCTAAAGTTCATGTATTCACCTAAATCTTTAGCAAATACAACTTCCTTAACATTAAGCTCTTCTTTTATAAGATCTACTACATCGCTTATAGTATCTTCAAATTTACCATCCACTAATACCTTTTGTATTGGTTGACGTACCTTTATTCTAGTAGCTTCTCTTGATGCTCTACCTAAAGTAACTAAGTTTTTAACTAAATCCATTTTTTCTTCTAATTCTGGATTTATTAATTCTAAATTAGCTTTAGGATAAGAACTTAAGTGAACTGATACTTCACCAGTTAAGTTTCTATATATTTCTTCTGATATATATGGTGCAAATGGAGCTATAAGTCCACAAAGCTCTGTTAATATTTCGTAAGTAGTATTATATACTGATTTCTTATCTTCAGTTAATTCAGTTGCCCAGAATCTTCTTCTTGAACGTCTGATGTACCAGTTAGATAAATCTTCATTTATGAAGTCTTGTATCATTCTTACTGTTTTATTTAATTCAAATATTTCTAAGTTTTCTTCTACTTCTTTCTTTAAGTTGTTAAACTTAGATAATATCCATCTATCTAATTCAGGTCTGTTTTTGTAATCAACAAAGAAATCTTTAGGATTTACTTCGTCTGTATTTGCATATAGTGTGAAGAAGTTATATACATTTTTCATAGTTCCTAAGAACTTACTTTGAACTTCTTTTAATCCATCTACATCAAATCTAGTTGGAGTCCATGGTGGAGATACATATAATAAGTACCATCTTAAAGCATCTGCTCCATATTGATCAAATAACTCAAATGGATTTACAGTATTTCCTCTAGACTTACTCATTTTCTTACCTTCTTTATCAAGTACAAGGTCGTTAACTAAAACTCTCTTATATGGAGCTTTACCCATAACGAATGTAGATATAGCAAGTAATGAGTAGAACCAACCTCTAGTTTGGTCTATTCCTTCACATATAAAGTCTGCTGGGAATAATTCTTCAAAGTTTTCTTTATTTTCAAATGGATAGTGATGTTGTGCAAATGGCATAGATCCACTATCAAACCAACAGTCTATAACTTCTGTTACTCTTGTCATTGGTTTTCCACAGCAATCACATTTTAGATGTATATCATCAACATATGGTCTATGAAGCTCTACAGTTTCTGGATTTACATCTTCTATAGCCTTCTCTGCTAACTCAGCTCTAGAACCAACTGATTGCTTATGACCACATTCACACTTCCATATATTAAGTGGAGTTCCCCAATATCTACTTCTAGATATAGCCCAATCATTTAAGTTTTCTAACCAGTTACCAAATCTACCTTCTCCAACGAAGTTTGGATACCATTCAACAGTGTTATTGTTAGCTATTAATTGGTCTTTTAATCTAGTCATTTCTATATACCAGCTTGGCTTAGCATAGTATACAAGCGGAGTTTGACATCTCCAACAGTGTGGGTAGTTATGAGCTACTTTCTCTTTAGAGAATAATTTATTTTCATGTGCTAACCATTTTATTATCTCAACATCTACACCTTCCTCCATAACGAATTTACCTTCCCATGGAGTTGTTGTAAATTTACCACTTTCATCAACTGGTTGTAAAACTGGTAAGTTATATTTTCTACCTAAGTTATAGTCATCTTCACCAAATGCTGGTGCAGTATGAACTATACCTGTACCATCTTCAGTTGTAACATAGTCACCACAAGTTACAAAGAATGCTTTTTCATCAGTTTGTACGAAAGGCATTAATTGTTCATACTCAACGTGCTCTAAATCTTTACCTTTCATTTCAGCTAATACTTCATAATCTTCACCTAATACTTTGTTAGCTAATGCTTTAGCAACATAGTATACTTCATCATTTTTCATAACTTTTACATAGTCAACTTCTGGTCCTACTGTTAATGCAACGTTTGATGGTAAAGTCCATGGAGTTGTTGTCCATGCTAAGAAATATTCATTCGCATCAACTCTCTTAAATTTAGCGATTACTGTATTATTTTTAACTTCCTTATATCCTTGAGCAACCTCATGTGAAGCTAATCCTGTACCACATCTTGGACAATATGGAAGTATCTTATGACCTTCATATATATAACCTTCTTTATTAAACTTATCTAATATCCACCATACAGATTCTATGTAATTATTATCTAGAGTTATGTATGGGTTATCTAGATCGATTTCATAAGCCATTCTTTCAGTCATCTCTCTCCATTGCTTTTCAAAAGAGAATACTGAGTCTCTACATTTTTCATTGAACTTATCGATTCCATAAGCTTCTATTTGTTGCTTATCTGATAATCCTAATTCCTTTTCTACTTGTATTTCTACCGGTAGACCATGAGTATCCCATCCAGCTTTTCTTTTTACTTGATAGCCATTCATAGTTTTATATCTACAAACAGAATCTTTTAAAGTTCTAGCTATAACATGGTGTATTCCAGGGTTTCCGTTTGCTGTTGGTGGTCCTTCATAAAATACGAAGCTAGGATCATTTTTACCTTTTTCTAAAGTTTTCTCAAGTATATTAATATCATTCCAATACTCAGAAACTTCTGCTTCTGCTTGTTTTACAGAACTGTCTATTAATGATTTAAATTTAGACATATAATCACCCTTTCTAAAGTTTTATTTATAATTTTTATCTATTTTTAATAAGCTTAAACAAGATGTTTTAATAAATAATACTATTTTAAATATAAAAAAACCCGTCCCCTAAAAAAGGGACGAGTATTAATCGCGTTACCACCCTAATTTAATATATATTAAAATTAATATATATTACACTCTATAGTTTAACGGCATTAACCGGCACAGCTTACTAAACAAATGTCTTTCAGCCTGCAGCTTAGGAGTGATATTCAACTTTATAAATTTATTGGCTCTCAGCTTATACCAACTCTCTGTAAAATTATCTAAAGTCTACTGTCTCCATCATTGCTTTTAAAATAGTATTTTATTTTATACTAAGAAATTTTATAATAATTTTTCTGAATAGTCAATATTTTTTTTAATAAGACTCTAGTCTAAACTAGAGACTGCAACTTCATTTTGTAAATCATACTTTATAGTATTATCAAGTTCTATATGATTTTCATCCACATTATAGAATATTTCATCTATACTTTGTAACTCATCATTTAATAACGATTTAAATTTATTTCTGAATACTTTAAATTCTTTAACTAGTGAATTATATTCTCTTCTTATTTCTATAACTTCATTATTAGCTTGATCTATAATTTGTTTTGCTTTTAAATCAGCTTCTTCAACTATAATTTTAGCTTTTTTATTAGCTGCATTAGTAGTATCTTCTGCTGATGCTTCTGCTCTTACTAATGTAGCTTTTAATGTTTCTTCTATATTTTCATATTTATTAATCTGATCTTGATATAATCTTACTTTTTCCTTTAATTCTGCATTTTCCCTATAAAGTTGTTCATAATCTTCTTTTACTAAATCTAAGAATTCATCTACTTCATCTTCTTTATAACCCCTTAATCCTTTTTTAAATTCTTTATTTTCTATTTCAATTGGAGCTATCATCTGTTTTCCTCCTACACTATTAACTTCGCTTGAACTTTTATTCTACCTTTTTTGGTAATATCTCCAACATTGACGATAATTGATCTACCCTTACCTCTTACAGAGATTAATGAATTATCTTCAATTTCTTTAGACGGCGAAGTTATTTTTTCATAATTTACATGGACTCTTTCCCCATTTATGTACTTTAAACTATCTTGTCTTGATATATTATAAAGTCCACTTATTATACAATCTAGCCTTTGTGATGATACTGTAAAAGATACTTCTTTATAATTTGGTGAATTTGGTATAATATCATCTCTAGAAATTTTGTTAACAATAACTTTATTTCTAGATACTTTATTTAAATTTAAAGTTAAAAAATCGCATATACTATTATCCACTATAACTTGGCAAAAATTATCATGTATTATTATATCTCCTATTTTTTCTCTTACTATACCTAAATTAAGTATTGCACCTAAGTAATCTCTATGAGATATTTCTTTAAATTTAAAATTTCCTTCTATTTGAACTATTTCTAGAGGGTTTTTTATATCTTCATATTCCATATAGTATGGATATATAAATATAACTTTTCTTTCAGCATCATTATATCCTCCATCCACACTATATCTAATATCATTAAATGAATTTAAAATAGCTACTGCATTTTTTATTTCATAAGGATTTAAAAAATCAGTACATTTTACATCAAAATGTTTTAGGCATCTATTAGCTTTGTCTATTACCTTAAACATTTTATTTTTTAATTCTATATCTTTTATATGATTAGTAAGTTTTATTTTATTCATTAATAATTACCTTAAATAAATATCCTTAATGCTAAATTTTTTAATAGCATAAGTAAAAGTATAGCTATCATAGGAGAAAAATCTACAGGTCCACTTATATACTTATACATAATTGATCTTATTGGTGATTCTATAGGTTCTGTTATTGCTGATAATATATCATACAATCTTCCTCCACCATTTGGTAACCATGTCATAAAGCTTTTAATAACTATAATCCATGATAATATATCAAATAAATAATATAGTGCAATGCCTATTGTAGTCATATTATCACCCCTTTATTTTTATATAGGTATAAAAAAATATAACTTTTAAGTTTAAATTACTATCTTAATATTACTTACTTTGCCAAGGGAAAAGTGTTTTACTTTCTAATTCTTTTTTTATACTAGAATCTATATCTACATTGTTAGGTGCTAATATAAAAATCCCTTTAGAAACTTTTTGTATCCCACCATCTAAAACATATACTGCTCCATTCATAAATTCAAATATTGACTTACGAATACCAGGATCATTTAAATTTTCTAAATTAACTATAACAGCTTTTTTTTGTTTTAAATGATCTGCTATAGTAGTAACCTCTTCGTATTTTTTAGGTTCTACTATAACAACTTTCATTGGACTTGATGTATGTAAATTTACTATTTTAGCTGTTTTAGTATTTGCTATAGATGTAAATTGTTCTACATCCTCTTCTTCTTGTTCATATTCTTCTTCTACATCATCAAAATCTTCATCCTCTTCAGTTATCCAATTTTTAAATTTATTGAATATTCCTTCTCCCATTATTAACATCCTCCTACTCATTTATTCTTTAGTTTATTATTTTATTTATTAATTATTATAATTTCTTTTACCATATATTGATGTTCCTACTCTAACAATATTAGAACCTTCTTCTATAGCTATTTTATAATCATTGCTCATTCCCATTGATAAATATTCCATAGATACATTAGATATATTTAACTTTTGTATATCTAATGATAAATTTTTAAGACTTTTAAATACTAATCTTACTTCATCTTCATCTTTAGAAAAAGGAGCCATAGTCATAAGACCTTTTACCCTAATATTAGCATATTTTTTTGAAACATTTTGTATAAAATCTATAACTTCTTCTACATATAATCCATGTTTAGTATCTTCTTTAGATATATTCACTTGAACTAAACAATCAATAATTTTATCTATTTTTTCAGCTCTTTTTTGAATTTCTTCACATAAAGATTCTCTATCTAAAGAATGTATCATATGTACTTTGTCTATTATATACTTAACTTTGTTTGTTTGAAGAGTACCTATTAAATGCCATCTAACTTTATCTCCAATAATATCATACTTTCTTGCTAATTCTTGAGGTTTATTTTCTCCTATATCCGTAACACCATATTCTATAGACTCTAATATTTTATCTGTATCTACAGTTTTAGTAACTGCTAATAATGTTATTTCTTCACAACTTCTATTAACATTATTAGCTGATGCTTTTATATTTAATTTTATTGATTCAAGATTTTCTCTAATTGTACTCACTTTACCACCTACTTATTTTTATATTTTTATTTATAACATTCGGATTTATAATAATTTCATCATACATTTGAATTGTTTTTAATCCTTCTTTTTGATTCTTATAATAATCTATAAATACATATTCATCATCTTCATATTGTATATTTTTTAATTCAGTAAAGTTTACTCTTTTAGTTTCTTGATTTAATACATATACACCCTTTTGGTTGTTTATTTCATCTATAGATTGCTTTGGTATTTTTAATCCATCTATTTGCTTATATATTATATCAAATTCTTCTACTCTTGTATCATAAATTTCTACATTTTGATTACTTATTTTAAATATAATTACATCGTTACCCTCATTTGTATATATTTTTTCAACGATTCCTTCTATAATATTACTATCAAAAACTATCTCAACTTTTTGATTTTCTTCAAAAACATTATTGTCAATAGATATTGCTATATATGAATAGTCACTTTGTATTATTCTAGCTACTACATCCGATTCTTTTATAAATGTATCTTCAATATCTATTTTTTTAAAATTATTTTCTACCTCTTCTATATCTTTAATAGTTAAGTCTTCTAATTTGTCTAATGTATATATATCCTCATATCCATCGTATTTATTAGATAATACTCCTGATGTAGACATATTTAAATAATTTATATTTTCATTGTTTTTATTATTAAGAATTGCTCTTTGTTCAATTTTAGTTTTAATTTTAGTATCTATTAGCTCTTTGTTTAAGCCCGATTTACTATTTTTATATTCAGTCTCTAGCTCTTCTATTTCTTTATTTAACTGAGATATCTTATTTTTATTTTTTTCTAAATTTTTACTATCATTATATATAACAGCTAATGTGTCACCTTTTTTTAATTTTTCTCCATTTTTAGCTATACTTTTTATATTACCACTGTTATCTGATTTTACTAGATACTCATCTCTTATAATTAGCCCTTTTGCATTTATTTTTAAATCAATAGTCTCACTTTTTATTATTAATGTTTTCATATTTTTTCCTATTATATTTATAAAAATTTGAAGTATTATATATGTAAATATTATAATTATAAATAATTTAGAGTACTTTATTTTTTTTATTTTTCTCAAGATAAATCTCTCCAATCTTTTTCATTAAAACTTTTATACTATTTCTTCAATTAATATTAAATTTCCTTTTAATTATATTTTTAAAAACACTACACAGTTTAACTATTTTCTACTAATTTAAATTTTATTTTTCTTAAGTATTTATTAAAATTTTCAATTTTTATATTTATTAATCTAATATTAGATTTTTCTGTAAATAAAAAATTCATTTATTTTTAGTAATGCATTAGTGAAATATTTCATATCTAAATCTTATAAATCTATTGTTATCTTATTTTTAAAATAAATTTTTAAATAATGGTTTACTTATACGTTAAAAGGGCCAAATATAAATATTTAGCCCTTTTAACGTATAAGTATTATAATAATATAGTTATTATATTCATACTTCCTTCGTTTATTATTTTTTGTAATGTTTTTTGTATCTTGACTCTTATTTCTTCTGGCATAGTATATAGCTTACTTTGTAATTGCTCTTTAACTAAATCATTTAGTGATTTACCAAACATATTTGATCCCCATAATTCGCTAGGATTTTCTTCAAATGTATCTAGTAAATATTTAATCATCTCTTCACCTTGAGTTTGATTTCCAACTATAGGAGATACTTCTGTAGATATATCTGCCTTTATTATATGAAGTGAAGGTGCATTTGCTTTTAATTTAATTCCATATTGCTTACCTTGTTTTATTATTTCAGGCTCTTCTAAGCTAAGCTCATCTAATGAAGGAGCTACAACTCCATATCCCTTAGTTTTAGCATCATATAGAGCGCTTTCTATTTTATCATATTCATTTTTAACTCTTGATAATTTAGTTACAAGATTTAATAATTGATGATCTCCATCTATTTTAAATCCACTTTTTTCTTCTAATACATTATAGAATAAATCTTGTTTAGCTGTTAAATCAATACTTATAACACCTTCTCCAAGTTCTACATTATCTACCTCTGTATCTTCTAAAAATTCTAGCTCTGAGAATCCTTCAACTATACTATTTATATCTCTTAATTTTCCTATTTCAGCTATGCTTTGTTTTAATGTAAATATTATATTATTTTTAATCCAATGATTTCTCTCAAGTCCTTCTACCCATTTAGGTAAATTTATTCTTATTTCATTTAATGGAAAATCATAAAGCACAGTTTCCATTACACTTTCTATATCTTCTTCATCCATAGCTAAAACATTTAAAGGAACTATAGGTACATTGTATTTTTCCTCTAATTCTGCTCTTAATAAATCTGTAGATTCGCTGTATGGGTCTAATGTATTTAAAACAACTGCAAATGGTTTGTTTAAAGATTTTAACTCACTTATTACTCTTTCTTCAGCTGAAAGATAGCTCTTTCTATCTATTCCTGTTACAGATCCATCAGTTAAAATTACTATACCTAATGTTGAATGATCTCTTATAACTTTTTTAGTTCCTATCTCTGCTGCTTTTTCAAAAGTCATTGCTTCTTGTGACCAAGGAGTTGATACTAATCTTTGCCTACCTTCTTCCTCATGACCTAATGCTCCATCCACTATGTACCCTACACAATCAACCATTCTAACTTTTAAAGATACTGTATCTTTTATTTTTATTTCTACTCCATCAGCTGGAACAAATTTTGGTTCTACTGTCATTATAGTTTTACCTGACCCACTTTGTGGTATTTCATCTTGTGTTCTTTCTCTTTTAAATTCATTTTCTATGTTTGGTAACACAAGATTCTCCATAAATTTTCTTATAAAAGTAGACTTACCTGTTCTAACTGGACCAACTACCCCTATGTATATATCTCCTTGAGTTCTTTTTGCTATATCTTCATAAATGTTATTCATTAAGTTCCCCTCCTGCATATAGTTTCTTAATAGATTATATTTGCATAATGGGACTATTATTCCAAATTAAATTTCTTTTTTTGAATTCATTTTAAATATTTAATAATTTTAAAAATATAAAAATAAAGAAGCTAGGATTAAAATCCTAGCTTCTCATTAACTACTTCTTCCATTTCATGAGTTTTATTTCTCATCATTAAACCTATTACAACTTCATGAGGGTTTAAATTACTATGTAGTATAGAATATATTGCACTTGTTATAGGCATCTCTACATTTAATTTTTTAGAAACTTCATAAGCTACTTCTGTAGCAGTTATTCCTTCTACAACCATTTTTACTTCTTCTAAAGTCTCTTCTAAACTCTTTCCTTGTCCTATTAAAATACCCGCTCTTCTATTTCTACTATGCATACTAGTACAAGTTACAATTAAGTCTCCTATTCCTGATAATCCTGAAAATGTAGAAGCATCTGCCCCCATAGCAACTCCTAATCTACTTATCTCTCTAATTCCACGTGTCATAAGAGCTGCTTTAGAATTATCTCCAAGACCTAATCCATCACATATTCCTGCTCCAAAAGCAATTATATTTTTTAATGCTCCTCCAAGTTCTACTCCTATCATATCTGGATTTGTGTATACTCTGAACTTTGGTCCCATGAATATATCTTGAACTCGTTGAGCTATTTTTATTTCATTAGATGCTACAACTACTGTAGTAGGTATATCTCTAGCAACTTCTTCTGCATGAGATGGTCCAGATAAAGTTACATAAGGATTATTAGGAAGTTCTTCTTCTACTACTTCTGATAATCTAAGACCCGTTCCTTTTTCTAAACCTTTTGCGACATCTACTATTATCTGTTTATTTTGTATAAATGGCTTTATTTGCTTACATACACTTCTTATAGCTTGTGATGGAACTGCTAAAACTACAATTATACTATTTGATACAGCTTCTTCTAAAGAAGTTGTAACAAACATATTATTTGGAAATAATACACCTGGTAAATAATCTATATTTTCCTTTGTAGTATTTATTTTTTTTGCTTGTTCTTCATTAAGAGTCCACATACTAACTTCATAGCCTTTTTTAGCTAAAGTTAGTCCTAATGCGCTTCCCCAACTTCCAGTTCCTAATACACATACTTTTTCCATGTTAAACACCACCTAACCACATTAAAATTATTCTTTCTTTTGCCCTATCTTTCTTTCAGTTCCATTTACTAATCTTTTAATATTCTCTCTATGAGTATATATTACTGATAAAGTTAAAAATAAAGTTGCAAGTAATCCTTTGTCATTTTGTAAAATTAACATAAATATTGGTGACATAGATATACTTAGTACTGATCCTAATGAAACGTATTTAGTTATAGCTACTATTACTAAAAATATACCAAAGCAAGTTAGTGCAATTATAGGATTTACTGCTATCATAGAACCAAGGGATGTTGCTACTCCTTTTCCACCTCTAAATCCTAAAAATGCTGGCCAATTATGTCCACAAACTACTCCAACAACTCCTATATAACCAGCTGTAATTATATCTACATTAGTTATTTTAGCTATCATTTCAGCTATAAGTACAGCTACTATACCTTTTAGTAAATCTCCTATAAATGTAATTAGTCCTGCTTTTTTACCTAAAGTTCTAAGTACATTAGTAGAGCCTGCATTACCAGAACCTTGTGTTCTTATATCAACTCCAGCTACTCTTTTAGATATTATATATGATGTAGATATATTTCCTAAAAGATAGGCAATTATAATAATTATTATATAGCTAAGCATATTAATCCCCCTTAGGTATTACTATTTTTTAGTTTTTTCTCTATACTCAAACTGTACAGGCGTTCCTTCAAATCCAAAGTTCTCTCTTATTTTATTTTCAAGATATCTTTGATATGAGAAGTGAGTTAAGTTCTTATCATTTATAAATAATGTAAATTTAGGTGGTTTAACTCCAGTTTGAGATCCATAGTAAATCTTTAATCTCTTACCTTTATCTGATGGTGGCTGATTTAACATTACTGCCTCACCTATTACATCGTTTAATGCAGAAGTTGACACTCTCTTAGCATGTTCACTTGCTACATATTCTGCTGTTTCTAATATCTTGTTCATTCTTTGATTAGTCTTTGCTGAAACAAATATTACTGGTGCATACATCATAAATGGGAATTTTTCTTTAACTTCTTTAGTGTAATTTCCTAAAGTTTTATTATCTTTTTCTATTAAGTCCCATTTATTAATTACAAATACACATGCTTTACCTTCATCATGAGCTATACCTGCAACCTTTGTATCTTGTTCTGTTATACCTTCTTTTGCATCTATTACTATTAATACTACATCTGCTCTATCTACTGCAGCCATAGATCTTATTACACTATACTTTTCTACTGTTTCATATATCTTACTTTTTCTTCTAAGACCTGCTGTATCTATAAGAAGGAATTTTTGTCCATTTTTTTCCACATAAGTATCAACTGCATCTCTAGTCGTTCCTGCAATAGGACTTACTATTACCCTTTCTTCACCTAATATATTATTAAGTATTGAACTTTTCCCTGCATTAGGTTTACCTGTTATAGCAACTCTTATTATATCTTCGTCATACTCAGTATTTAATCCTTCTGGGAAGTTTTGAACAACTTCATCTAATAAGTCTCCAAGCCCCATACTATTAGCACTTGATATTGCAAACGGAACTCCAAGCCCTAATTCATAGAAATCATATACATTGTCAAATTGACTTTGACTATCTATTTTATTTACTACAAGTATAACTGGCTTTTTAGTTTTTCTAAGAATTTGAGCAACTTCTCTATCCGCTGCTGTTAATCCTGTTTTTCCATCAACTACAAAAAGTATTATATGAGCCATATCCATAGCAAGCATTGCTTGATTTCTCATACTAGATAATATTATATCTCCATTATCTGGCTCTATACCTCCTGTATCTATTAATGTGAAGTAATGGTTTAACCATTCTACCTCTGTAAATATTCTATCTCTAGTTACTCCAGGAGTATCTTCTACTATAGATATTCTTTTTCCTGCTAATTTATTAAATAATGTTGATTTTCCAACATTAGGTCTTCCTACTACTGCGACTACTGGTCTATTATCACTCATAATAATCTCCTTTCTTATTTTAAAATTTTATCTACAAAGTCTTTCCCTTCATTTAAACAAGGTACAACTTCAATTTCCATAATATCACTTAATTTTTCTAATGTTATATTATCTAAGAATATTTCTTCATCAGCTTTTAACATACTTCTTGGAATATATAAAGTTTCACCTAAATCTTTATCTTTTAATTGATCTATTATATCTGTTGCTGTTACAAGCCCTGAAACAGTTATTGTATCTCCAAAGAAGTTGTTTATTATTTTATAAACATCTATTTGTAAATTAGGACATTTTTCCATTATACAATTTGCCATTTCACACATAAATTTATATGCTGAATGACCTGTAGCAATAGATACTTTCTTTGATTTAGATAATTGATTTTGTGATAAGTTTTCTAAGCAATCTTTTATTTCTCTTTCAAATTTACTTATCATACCTACTCCATTTTCAAATTGTATAAAGCCTTCATATTCATCATAATCTAGTAATTTTCTATTTGCCATTATATAAAACTCATCCGATAAAAATATGAATCTAGTACCTAATTCTTTTAAATATTTCTTTTGTAGTATATCTACTTGATCAATAGTCTCACCTGCTGTTTTTTCATTGAATATTTCTAAGTTTGGTAAATGATCTCTATGCTTAGTTATTCCAACTGGAACAGCTGCTGCACTATTTACATAAGGATATAACTTAGTTAAATCTGATACCGTTCTTTCTAATTCTTCTTTATCATTATATCCAGGACATAAAACTATTTGACAATTCATTTGAATTTGAGCTTCTGCTAATCTTTGCATTATGCTGTATAAATTTCCTGCAAATTTATTCTTTATCATGGTTTTTCTAAGTTCAGGATTTGTTGTATGTACAGATATATTTATAGGACTTATTCTATATTTTATTATATTATTTATATCTTCTTCACTCATATTAGTAAGTGTTACAAAATTTCCTTGTAAAAATGAAAGTCTTGAGTCATCATCTTTAAAATAAAGAGTTTCTCTCATTCCTTTAGGTAATTGATCTATAAAGCAAAATACACATTTATTTCTGCAACTTTTAGCTTTATCTATTATTGGATTTGTAAATTCTATACCCAAATCATCATCATAATCCTTTTCAATTTCGTATATATATACTTCTCTATTTTGTTTTTGTATTTCTACTTCTAGATATTCATCACTTAATAAGAATCTATATTCTATTATATCATGTATTGGTTCACCATTTATAGAAATAAGTAAATCACCAACTTGTATTCCTAATTCATGTGCGATGCTATCTTTATATACTTTACTTATTACGTTATTCGTATTTTTTACATTTACTTCCATATATAATCACCACTTTTCTTTTTATAAATATTTAATTTTTATATTTTAAATATGTTCTGAAAATTATATCCGTTTCCTTAAGCATCATATAATAATAACATGTTTTATTAAATCACGTCAATATTTGTCAGATTATAAAAGGTACCATATGGTACCCTCTAATGCTTAACTATAATCAAAGTTTCCTTATTAATAGCATGAACCATTCCACCAACAGATTTTGCTATTAACATAGCTTTATTTTGTAAATCTTTATTATCATTTGCATAAATTGTAGGACATCCTCCAACTGGTTTCATATTTTTATCAGTTGTAATTATACCAAGAGTATAGTCAGTTATCCCTATATTCATTCCCATTTTTACATACTTCCTTTCTCATCTATTTTATATTTATTTAATGATACATTTTTGCCCTTTGAATTAGATAAAATAGGACATGATTTAACTGCATCTATTAACTTGTTTATATCTTTATCTACTGGAACAACAGCTATCATAAGACTACCTTTATTTAAATTTATCCTTGGTAGCGGATAAAAAGCTGGTTCATTATCTTCTCTTAATATTCCTATTCTAGAGTATATATTGTATATAATAGCTTGACGCTGACCTGGATCATATATTGTCCCAGCATTAATATAACTTTTATCTTTAGGTATTATTTCTATACCTAATCCTTGTGATAAATATTTTTCTCTATCTTCCTCTAGTCCTATATTAGTTATACCTTTTAAATCTCCTATTTGCATAATACTATCATCTACAAAACTAATTTTAGCAGGTACTACATCTGCTATATCACCAATACTTTGTCTTGTAAGTAACTTTTTAAGTATAAAAGCCAAAACCAATCCACATATAGAACTAATTATTATCGATGTATTATCTCCCAATTTAAATTCACTTGATATTATATAATATAATCCTACTGTAAGAAATGAAGTTATTATACAAGTATAATTTCTAACTTCATAAGTTCTAGCTATTTCTTCTATAAAAGCATTTCCTCTTTGTATTAATTCTAAATCTTCTAAATTTTGTAGAGTATCTCTTCTACTATCTCTTACTTCCCTAAATTGTTGTGCTGCTAAGGATAAGAAAGTAATAGATGTATATGAACGCTCTATAAGTGCAGGAACTAATAAGGAACCTAAGGCTGATGCAACAAACGCTAAAACCAATTGAGACAGTAAAATATTTGGTTCTGTTGGATATTGTTTTTGATCTAAATTTAACATTATAAGTCTTGATAACATACCAATAATAATTCCTATAAAAAATATTTTATCCATTTTTTCACCTCACTTTATAAATTTTTACCCATATAAGCACTTTGTTTTCCTTTTGATACTTCTAATATAGGTGTACTTTTAATTACTTTTATTAGTTCATCCATATCTTTTACAAGTGGTAGGTAAGGAATAACTACTGTATTTTTTTCTAAGTTAATTTTTGATGTAGCTAATAAATCTTTTTCATCTATATCTTTATTTATTCCAAAATGAATAAATAAATTATGAAGCATCGCTTGCCTTTGACCTAAGTCACTAATTATTCCATACGCTTTTAAATCTTTAGGTATAATCTCTATTGCTATTCCATCTTTTAAATATTTACTCCTAGTATCTTCTAAACCTATATTATTTATAAATACATCATTAACTTTTAGTATAGGTCCTTCAAAATTAATTTTAGCTTCAACTACATCAGCTATATCACCTATACTATCTCTTCTTAAGTATTTTCTAAAAACAAGTCCTACTATAGCACCTCCTATAGCAGCCAAGATAGTACATGGTAAAAAAGTTAATTTATATGCTCTAGCAAAATATATATATATTACTGAAGCAACTAATGCTGAAAACAAGCTTATGTAACTCCTACTTTCATATGTAGATGCTATTTCTTCTATATATGCTGCACCCTTAGGAACAACTTCTTGATTGTCTATGTTTTCTATTGTAATTTTTTCCTCTTTTGATAAACCTTGAAATTGTTGTATTGCTACTGCAAAAAATGTTAATGCTGAAAATTCTTTATCTATAAGAGCAGGAAATGCAATTGCACCAAGAGATGCAGATAGTCCCGATATTATTATCTGTTCTAGATAATCTTGAGGTCTAGATGGATACTGCTTATCTGTTACTCTTAATACTAAACCTCTACATAGTACTCCTATAAATAAAGCTACTATAAATGAACGCCTAAATAAATCATCAGCAATAAGACTTTCCTTCATTTTTATCAACTCCTTTTTTTATAGTATTAACTTAAAACTGTAATTAAATTTAGTTTGCACAAAAACAAAAAAAAATTTCCTTTATTTAAGGAAATTTTTATTTGGAATAGTGATAATAAATTCACTACCTTCTCCTAATTCACTTTTAACATTTATAGTACCATTTAAACTTTTTACTATGTGCTTTGTTATAGCTAATCCTAAACCTGTCCCTCCTACATCTCGACTTCTAGCTTTATCTACTCTATAAAATCTTTCAAATATCCTATTTATATCTTCTCTTGGTATACCTATTCCATTATCTCCTACTTTTATTACTAAATTATCTTCATAATAATCAACTTCTATATATACATCTTTATTCTCCGGAGTATATTTAATAGCATTGTCAATTAAATTTAAAAATATTTGTTTTATATAATCTCGATTAGATAGTATAGATATACTTTGATTTCTAAATCTATAAGTTACATTTATATTTTTTGACTTAGCAAAGTAATCTGTCATTTCATATACTTCTATGAAAACTTCATATATATATACTTCTTCTAAAGAATTAGTTTCTTTATTTTCTATAAATGATAATAATAATATATCATCTATAAGTCTTTTTAATCTATCTGATTCACTTTCTATGATTCCTAAAAATCTATTTCTAGTTGCTATATCTATATTTTCATTTAATTTTAAAGTTTCTACGAATCCACTAATAGATGTAAGAGGTGTTTTTAATTCATGACTTACATTAGCAATAAAATCAGTCCTCATATTTTCTAATTTAACTTTTTCAGTTATATCTTTAATATTTATTATTGACCCAATTATTACATTTTCTACATCTTGTAAATATATCGGATCTAAATTTATACTATATACTATTTCATCATCAGTCGTTATTTCTAAATATTTACTATCTTTAGATCCTTTAAATAAAGTAATTTCTTTTAATAGTCTTGGTTCATTTATTATAATATTTATATTTTTTCCTTCAATGAACTCATATTCATTGCACTTTAATATTCTTTTAGCTTCTTCATTTATTAACATTATATTACCCTCAATATCAACAGCTAAAATTCCATGAGATATACTTTTTAATATAGATGTCATTTGAAGGTGATTATATTCTACTTCTTCAATTTTACTATTCATTATATCTATCAT